>CAYPBC010000013.1:12033-17540 GCA_964408845.1 uncultured Thermoanaerobaculia bacterium | reverse complement strand
ACCTCGCGCAGGATCTTGGCGGCGATCTCGGCGTCGCGAGCGTTGAGCTCGAGAGAGGAAAACCAATCCAGGGCGCGGTCGACGGAAAGGGCCGAGACATCGACCAGGTTACGGCCCCCGATCTTTACCGCCAACGCCTCCCGGCGGAGACGGGCGCCGTGGCAGTCGCCGCACGGGGCGAAGGACATGTACCGTTCAAGCTCGCGCCGGACGTCCTCCGAGACGGTCTCCGCGTAGCGACGCTCGAGACGTGGTATCGCCCCCTCGAAGCGATCCCGGTAACGGTAGGCCCCCTTCCGCCCTTCCCATACGAACTCGTGCTCACTGTCAGTGCCATACATGAGGACTCGCCGGATCTCGTCCGGGAGCTGCCGCCACGGGGTTTCGAGATCAAACCCGAGAGCGACCGACAACTGCTCGACCTGGTGCCGGAACCACGAGCTGCGAGCCTTTCCGACCATCGCCAGACAGCCGCCGCCAAGCGTGCGCTCGGGATCGATCACCAGCTTCTCGGCATCAACCTCACGCAGATACCCGAGACCGGAGCACGTGGGACAGGCGCCCTGTGGCGAGTTGAACGAAAACAAGCGTGGAGACACCTCGGTCAGCGAGAATCCGCATTGGGGACAGGCATGACGCGCCGAGAGGACAATTGTCTCTCCATTTTCAACCGCCGCCAGGGCCAAGTCTCCGCCGACCCGGAGGGCGGTTTCGATGGAGTCGGCGAGACGGGAGGCCACGCCGTTGCGTACCGACAGACGATCGACGACCACCTCGACTGTATGTTTCCGCCTCGCTGCGAGCTCGGGAGGGTCGGCCGCCTCGACGATCTCACCGTCCACCCGCGCCCTCACAAAGCCCTCCCGGACCATCTGCGTAAAGACCTTGCGGTGTTCTCCCTTGCGACCTTCGACGACCGGTGCGAGGAGAATGAACCGAGTCCCGTCCGGCAGCTCGAGGATGCGGTCGACCATCTGTTCGACGCTTTGCGGCAGAATCGGGATCAAGCAGTCCGGGCATTCCGGCGTGCCGATGGACGCCCACAGCAGACGGAGATAATCGTGGATCTCAGTCACCGTACCGACGGTCGATCGTGGGTTTCGCGAGGTCGTCTTCTGCTCGATGGAAATGGCGGGGGAAAGCCCCTCGATGGTGTCGACATTCGGCTTTTCCATCTGGTCGAGGAACTGACGAGCGTAGGCCGACAGCGATTCCACATAGCGCCGCTGGCCTTCGGCAAAGAGCGTGTCGAAGGCCAACGATGACTTGCCGGAGCCGGAGACTCCAGTGATGACGACCATCCGGTTGCGTGGAATTGCAACATCGATATTGGCCAGGTTGTGCTCGCGTGCGCCGCGAATGACAATCTCGTCTTGCATCGGTCTGTGTCTCCGTGCCCGAATCAAAAAACCCGGTGAGGAATGCAGGCTATTCCCCGGGGCGGGTCGTAACTCAATATTTCAGCCTCTCGAGATCGCAAATTTACGCTGGAATTACACCAATGTCAACCGGCGCCTCGTTCCTTCAACGCCTGTTCTGCTTCGCGATCGAGGGTGCGGCTGCGTAGGGTCTGACGCTTGTCGTGCAATTGCTTTCCGCGCGCGAGGGCAATCTCCACCTTGATCCAGTTGCCGTCAATGAAAACAGCCAGTGGAACGACTGTGAGGCCCTGTTCCTTCACCTTGCTCGCCAAACGTTCGATGTCCCGCTTGTGGAGGAGCAGGCGACGGCGGCGGAGAGGATCGTGACCGGCGTAACCGGCACTGTCATACGCGCCGATGTGACACCCGACCAGAAACGCTTCGCCGCCCGCAAAGGCGACATAGCCCTCTTTGATGTTGATCTTTCCAGCACGGATCGCCTTGACCTCGGTACCGAGGAGTTCGATTCCCGCCGTCTCCCGATCAAGAAGGTGATAGGTGTGGCGTGCTTTGCGGTTTGTTACCAGGAGCCGGCGCTCTTCAGTCATCGCACCACCCTGGCGAGGACCTCCACCATTTCCGGATCGAATTGGTGCCTCTTGCCGCGGTCGATGATCTCCATGGCGCGCCCGGGGCTGACCGTCGGCCGATAACGACCCGGCACAGTGAGGACGTCGAAGACCTCGGCCGCGTGCACCAATCGCGCGAGAAACGGAATCTCCTCCCGCGCCAACCGGTCGGGATAGCCCGTTCCGTCCCATCGCTCGTGATGATGCCGGACTGCGGAGGCAACCTCGTCGAGACCTGTGCCAAGGAGAATCTGAGCGCCGATCGTTGGATGTTTCTGGAATCGGATACGATCGTCCGCCGACGGCGAGCTGCTGCTGTATAGCCGTTCATAGTCGAGTTCGCGCATGCCCACGTCGTGGAGAAGCCCGGCAATAACGGCCTCCTCGGCGCGCTCCGGCGAGAGATCGAGCTGTCGCGCCATCGAGAACGCGAGCCGGGACACCGCCTCGGAATGGGCCACGAGATCAGGATATGCGCGTGTTCCGGGTTGCAGCAGCCGGCGAGCGAGGCTTCGGCGAGAAAAGCGAAGAAGCGTGCTCGCATGCGCGTCCTCGGCACGAGCACGCAGGCGCGCCAGGGTGGCTCGAGCGCCCGTCGCACCGGCGCCCGAAATCACCGAGGCGGAAAGACAGCCGGCATCGGAATTGTTGAGGAGAACCGCGGAGGCGATCATCGGCGACGGTGCGGCGGCGGCCGCTGTCGGTATACGTCGAATCTCCGATCGCCAAGACCCCTTATCCGGCGGGGGTATGCCGGCCTCTGCCAGGGCAGACGCCTGGTGATGCAGGAGCGCCTCGCGATCAACCTCCGCCCCACCTTCGCGAACGTTGATCAGGGTCGCGGCTCCATTGGGCGTGACAAGGGTAATTGCCACGCCGATGACCTGTTCCTCGAGGACACAATCGAGGGCGGCGTCGTGGACTGTTTCGAGACCCTCTTCGTCGAGCATCGGCGCTCTCACCGATCCTCGTGATGGCTTCGCCACCGGTTGAGGTCGTGGTTGTTTCGGCTGTTCCGGAATGTCAATTTCTTCCACCGGACCGACGAAACCGATGCGCTTTGCATAATCGACCATGGCAGCGGCGATCTTCTTCGACTGGTTCACGTCCATCCGCTCGAATGTCTGCTTTCGGCCCTTGTCGCGAGCGTCGATGAAACCGATGATTTGGTCGCCAGCAATGAGTGGAACCAGGAGCAGTTTGGTATTGCCTGCGCTCTTGAGGTACTCGGTCAGCGAACCCAGATCGTCCTTCCGATTGAAGGCCTCCGGAACACCATTGAGCTCGCGCAGCTTTTTCGCCATGGGGTCGTTCGGTCCGTGCTCGATCGCGAGGACGTCTCGACGACCGAAGCCGTACTGAGTCGCCATCAGGAAGAGATCCTCGGAACCGCACAGGTACAGTGCAGCCCTGGTGCACTGGATCTCCTCCAGGAACCTGAAGAGGATCTCCTTGAATCCGCGCTCGACCTCCGGGGACCACCCGGGAATAGTTGCGGTCATTGCGATTCCTCCGTTCCGCTCGAATCGACTCACTGTACCATTCACGACCCGTCTCACGAAAGCTGGCCCGTTCCCATCCAGAAACTCCGGTGGGAACTGCGCAGTTCTCAATGCAGAAACGAGCGATTTTTGTGCAAGCTCTAGGAAGACAAGGATTTCCGCGGCTTGTACTCGAATACGCCGCACAGGGGAATCCGCATTCTGACGACGAAATTGCCATAAAGCGCCGTTTGGGGACGAGAACTGGCCCGCATATCTCACCACCTCGTTGCTGCCGCCCGCCATATGTCGCAATCCGCGGTAGAATTGCCGCACGATGTCGGGAATTGCGTGCGTACTCCTGCTGACAACCGCCCTCACCGGCCAACCACTCTCCATCGAGGTGGACCGGGGCGCCAAGGCTTTGATTGTCAACTTCAAGCTCGCCGGAGAGCTGCCCCCATCGGTGGAGAGCACCCTCGGTTCGGGACTGGCCACTGAAATCGACTACACGTTTCGCGTCTATGGTCGGCGCCGGATGTTCCCCGATCGCAAGATCTGGAAAGGGGTCGCGAAGGCAAGCGCGACCTTCGACGCTGTGACTGGACGCTACCGATGCCAGGTCATCGTCAATGGTACGACCACCGTCAGCCGGGAGGTAGATACGGCCGAAGCCGCCCGCCGCTGGCTCATGGCTCCACCAGCGGTGAAGGTGCCGCTGCCGCGTGGGCGGCGGGACGCGTACTTGCGGGTCCGCGCGCGCGCAGTCTTTTCCAGCGGCACCTCCTGGCTCATCTTCCCGTCAACTGAGGGTACGGATTGGATCGAAGTGCGGCTCGAAGCGCCACCGGGCGCCACATGAGTTCAATCCTCCACGGCAGTTGGGAGATCACCCGGTGAGCCGGCTGAGCGAGGCATGGGGCCGATACCATAGAGAGAATCGATTTCTGGTCGCGGTCTTTATATTTCTCATGGTGCTCTCGGTCGGTGCCTTCTATCTCCTCCAACGCGCCAAGGATTCATCCCCCGAAGAGCTCACTAACCGGGTTCTCCTGTTTGTCCTGTGGTACCTCGACATCTCCCTCATCCTCATCCTCGGCTTCATCCTCGTCCGCAATCTGGTCCGGCTGGCTGTAGAGCGCCGGAGTGGCGTTCTCGGGAGTCGTTTCCGCACCAACCTGGTGCTGACCTATGTCGGTCTGACCTTTGTCCCGGTGATTCTGATCTTCCTCATCGCCACCAATCTGCTCCAGGGCTCGATCGATCGCTGGTTCTCCGCGCCGGTCGAAACGATTCTTCGCGGCGGCGCCCAGGTCACCGTGCAGATTCGGGAGTTGGTGGAGGATCGCCTGCAACGGCAAGCAGCCGTCGCGGCGGAGGAACTCAGAAGCGGCCGGAACCGGCTGGATCTTAGCCGACTTCGGCATCTCCTTGGGGTCGACATGATCGCCAGTTACGAGGACGGCGATCTCCAAGAGGCTGTGGCTGACCCCCGTCGCATTCCAGCTTCGCTGCCGCCGCTGCGATGGGATGAGCTGCCGCCGTCCGACGTGCGGTCGGAGCGTTGGCGGGGAGGTCTTCTCATCCGTGCATGGAGCCCGGTCGGTGACGAAGGGCGTGTGGTGGTTGGGAATATGTTGCCTCGCGAACTCCTCTTCCACCTGGAAAACGCCATTGCGGCGGACGCCTCGTTTCAGGAATTGAAGAGGACCCAGGGAACCATCACAGCCACCACCATCCTCGTGTTTCTGGCCATCACCCTTCTACTCTTATTTGCCACTGTTTGGATTGGGCTCTATCTATCACGCCGCTTTACCGAGCCGTTACTGGCGGTGGCCGGCGCCACCCGCCGAGTGGCTGAGGGCGACGCTCTCGAGGAGGTTGACGTTCCCGCGTCCGACGAAATGGCGGTGCTTGTTGACTCCTTCAACGCGATGGTTCGCCGGGTTCGTGCCACCGAGGTTGAGATCCTGGCCTCCAATCAGGAGCTCGCAACTCTCCTTGCCACCGTTCCCACCGGCGTACTCTCGCTTGAC
>CAYPBC010000013.1:2445-11933 GCA_964408845.1 uncultured Thermoanaerobaculia bacterium | reverse complement strand
TCAGGAGCTCGCAACTCTCCTTGCCACCGTTCCCACCGGCGTACTCTCGCTTGACGGAGAGAACGCCATGTTCCGGCCCAACCCCGCCGCGGCGAAATTGCTCGGCCAACCACAGTGGGCGCACGAATGGCTCCCCCTCGACGATCTGGATCGCCCAGGGCTCGAGGATCTTCGCGCCTGGTTGTTGCCTGGCCAGCCCGCCGATACGAGATGTGAGCTCGACATCGAAACCGGCGGCGATGTCATCCATATCGACATCACCTCTCGCCCTCTCCCTGGAGGTGGTCGGGTGGTCGCGATAGACGATCTCACCCAGTTGGTGCAGGCCCAACGGCAGGCGGCGTGGAGCGAGGTCGCGCAGCGCATCGCGCATGAGATCAAGAACCCGCTCACCCCCATCCGGCTCGCCGCCGAGCGCATTCAGAGGAGGGCCGATTCTCTCGATGAGGAAATGCGCGATATCGTGATCTCCGGCTGTGAAGCAATCGTCGCCCAGGTCACCGGCCTCAAAGAGCTCGTGGATGCGTTTCAGGAATATGCCCGGATGCCCGCCATCGATCCCCGACCGACCGCTGTCGGGCAGGTGTTGCGCGAGCTGTGCTCCCTGTATGACGGTGTCCGCGATGGACTCGCGGTGCGGATGGAGCTTCCCGAAGAGGAGATCATGGCCATGGTTGACCCGGTGCTCCTGCGGCAGGTCCTGGTCAACCTTCTCGACAACGCCGTTTCAGCCATCGCGGGCGATGGAACGATCAAGATCGCAGCGCGAGTCGAGGCTGAAGATGTGGTGATCGAGGTCGAGGACACCGGCGTCGGTCTGCCGACCGAGGACACCGAAACTCTCGTAGAACCGTTCTTCTCGACCAAGGGGCGGGGATCCGGAATGGGGCTTGCTCTCGTTCACCGAATTATTATCGACCACGGCGGCATCCTCGAGCTCGAGAGTCTCCGCTCCGGCGGAACCCGGGTCCGGATCGTACTCCACGGCGCGCTGATTTCAAGTCCGTAACACCGGGACAGGCGGTGAGGGGAGCGTCGTTACGGTCGAATCGACCTCGTGATAACATCGTTATCATGGCTTATCCCGGCAACATCGAGCTCTCCCCACAGGCCAAAGATCGAGTGATGACCGCCTTCAAACAGGTGGTCGGCAAACTCCAACAGGGTAACCGGGAGGAAGCCCTGATCGGCCTCGAATTCGTCCTCAGACTCGACCCAGCCTACGCACCAGCGCTCAACCTGCATCAGCAACTCTCATCCGGCGAAGGCGAGATCGTTCTCAACGAGATCGTCTCACAGCTCCAGGCTCCCACGACCGATACGATCAATGGCATGTTGGTGGAAGCGGTGGAGGATTTCAACAACCGTGATTTGGAGGGCGCACGGTCCAAAGTCGAACAGGTCCTCCTTGATCTCCCCGGCCATGAAGAGGCGCGAAACCTCCTCGGTCAGATTGAAGCGGCTGTCAAGGGCGAGTCTCAGGTGGGTCAGTTCCTGGCCCGGGCCCGAGAAACCCTCGCCCGGGGCGATTCCGGGGAGGCAGCCAACTTCGTCATGATGGCGCAGGCCCTCGACCCACATCACCGCGATATTGCAGCCACCATCGCCGAAATTGAGAAGAGCGGCGATATGGCGCAGTCGCAGGCTCCGCTCGCCCCCTCAACCGAGGCTGAAGAAGAGGTTTCGTTCGCACCGACTGATGAGGCTGCGCCGGACTTCTCCACCACGACCGAGGACGCGGCGCTCTTTTCCACCGCGCCGGCCGAGGAGGCGCCGGTTGACGCGGTTGGCGAACCGCCGGCAAGCCATCCGGAGCCCGCCATCGGAGTGGAGGAAGCACCAGTAACAGAACTCTCCGCCGGCGACCCGGAGCCCGTGTCGGAAGAACCCTACTATGAGGATGCCACCGACAGCGTCGCGGATCTCTTCGATGCCGGTCCAGCGGCGCTGGCCGATCAGGAGGTGGAGGTCGACCCGGACGACACCCATGCCGTCATTCGAGATCTCCTGACCAGAGGAGGCACCGCAGCAGCAGCCGATGACTATGCGGCCGCCATCGACGCATGGTCGAGGATCTTCCTCATCGATCCGAACCACAGAGAAGCGAAGGACCGGATCGAGCACATCCGCCACGCGAAGGTAGATCTCGAAAAACGAATCGAGCCCATGCTCGCAGATGCCCAGGCGAGCTTTGTCGGTGGTGATCTCGAGCTGGCACGTAACTTCGTCGACCGCGTCCTCGCGCTATATCCCAACAACGTCGATGCAACCCGGCTCCATGAGGCTCTCGGGGGAGGTTCCCACCCCACCGCCGAGGTTGCCCCCGCATCGGAAATGCCGGACCTCGAAGATGACATCTTCTCGGACGAGTTCGCCGCGGCGGCTGAATTCGGGACGAAGGCCCACGACGCGAAGGAGTCTCCCGAGGATGAGAGGCAAACCCCAGTACAACCGAAGCGGCGTTTGTCCTGGCAATTGTGGGCCGTGATCGGTGGCGTCGGTCTGTTGATCGTCGCCGGCGCCCTGTGGCTCGCGGGCGTTTTTGTCCCGGAGGATGTCGGGGAGGGGCGTTTTGAAGTCGTCCAACAGGTTCTCGCCGAAGCAGAAGAAATGTACAACCAGAAACGGGTGGAAGAAGCCATCATCTATCTCGAGCAAAATTCCGCCGCCGATGATTTCCAGCCCAGGATCGATCGTCGATTGGAGAAGTACCGCAAAACGGTCGCCACTCCGGTGGCGACCCCGATCCCCGCGGGCCTCTCCATCTCCAAAGAGCTATTCGCGGACGGGCGTTGGATGGCGGCATTCGAACGCGTGATGGCGGAGCTCGAAGCCCATCCCAACGACCCCGGATTGGATGCGCTGCGTCGGGAGATTCTCGATGCCGAACCCGATGCGGCCAACCTCCATAGCGCCCTCAAGGCGGGTGATCGACGTGCCGCACTCAGCATTGCCAAGGACCTTTTGGACGAGCGACCCGGCGATCTGGAGGTGGCGGCGTATTACGACCGCGAGTTATTCAACGCCGCGCTCGCCGAGCTCCGTGCGTTCAACCTCGCGGGGGCCGAGAGATATCTCACTGAGCTCACCGCCCGCCAAAGAGATGACGCGGAGGCGCGGCGGATTTTGCAGTTTGCCAACACCTACAAGGGGCGCCCGGTGGACATACAGCTCAAGATCTTTGTCGGGAGTCTGGCCGATCGATGATTGATCGCAACAACATCCCCTCCGATTGGGACGCTCTAGGTGATCGCCAGGCACGTATGCGTCCCGAATCCTCTCGCCCCCCGGAGTCCGACACGGGCGGTCCCGAGCCGTCTCTGATCACCCTCATGGCAACCTCATGGGCCGATCTCGTAAGCATATTGGCGGTCTGCACGAGCGCCCTCATCGCAATTCTGATCCTCGGAGAACGCCCGACCCTCCCGGCATTTGCCTGGGCCGCAGCCCTGGCGATGGTGTGGTGGGTTTTTGCCGCTTCAGTGCTGGTCGTCGTGCGCCAGGGAACACCGGGAATGTTGCTCGCCGGCGTGAACTTCGCAACGCCGGTTCTCCCAAAAAGAGTGCCGTTGGTATTGGCAGCGGCCCTTGCCGGCGTGGCGACTATCGGCCTGCCCGGTCTTCTCGGTGGCCAGAGATCGATTCTCGGCTCGGCAGCGGCGTCCGACGTGGTCGCCGACGATTCGGTTTGAGCCGGTTCTCGACTTTTTCGACGCTTTTCATCGGATTTCAAGTGCGGGCGGCGATTTGGGCCCGTGACGGTAGGCAACCGGTGAGATATGCGTGCTAGGCCCGGTCTTCTCACCGGGTTTCGTAGCGAGGGCGGTGAAGGGTAGTCAGATGTTGGGTTTATCGCGAATCGGGCGACGCGGGCGTAGTTACACTACGTTACGGCGCGCCTTTGGCGCTTGTGTCTCACCGCCGCCAGCGCGTGGCCGATGGGCTCGCCTGGAGACGAGCCTTCGGCCACTTTGCGCAGTCGTCGGCGGGGAAAGGAGCACGATTTGTGAAAAGCACGACAGATGGCTGCCATTCGCCGCCCGCAGTAGACACCCGGTGAGAAGACCGGGCTTGGTTGGTTGGGTGCAAGCTTTCGCAACCGGCCGCCCCACGAACCGGCATAACGTGCCCGGTCTTGGTGCGGGCGTGATGGGAGGCCGGTGACTCATGCAGATTCGCCTGAGCATAGTGATCCCTGCGTTCGATGAGTCCGGTCGTCTTCCCTCGTCGTTGGAACGCATCGGTTCGTTCCTCGGCAACAACCCGAGTTGGCTTCCGACCGAGATCATCGTTGTCGATGATGGCTCGAAGGATGGGACTGCGGCCGCCGCACGGGCGGCGAAGCTGCCGAGAGAGGTCAGTTTGCAGATCGCAAACCACCGCGACAACCTCGGCAAGGGCGCCGCCACACGCACCGGCATTGGACTTACAACCGGCGATTGGGTCCTGCTCACAGACGCCGATCTCTCGGCCCCAATCGATGAGTTGCCGGCACTGGCGACCGCGGCCGAGCATGGCGGCGTGGCGATCGGATCGAGGGCAGTTCAACGACATCTCGTCGAGGTACATCAACCCTACCACCGAGATCTCATGGGGCGTACCTTTAATCTGATCGTGCGCACGCTCGGGCTGAGCGAATTCCACGACACGCAGTGCGGTTTCAAGCTCTTTCCAGGCAACCTCGCCCGCAGTCTTTCAGCGGTTCAGCGTCTCGATGGTTTCGCGTTCGATGTCGAGTTGCTCGTCATCGCTCGTGCGTGGGGATACCCTGTCCACGAGGTCGGTGTTCGATGGCGACACATCGAGGCATCACGGGTTCTCGCGGTACGCCACTCGGCGCAGATGCTGCGCGACCTTCTGCGATTGTGGTGGTGGCGAACCTCCGCCGCACTGCCGCCGGCGCCGGAGGATCCCGAATGAGCGACATCACTGGAGAGACTTTGCAGGCTGGTTGGCTGCTTGATACTTTTCTTGAGCACCTCGAGTGGGAACGGAACTTGTCTCCTGCGACCCTTCGTGCCTACCGCCGGGAGATTCGTTCCTTCATTGAGTTCGCCGATTCGGAGCTCGCCCTCACATCGTCACACATGGTGAATCCGGTCGCGGTCCGAGCCTATCTCGCCCACCTCCACTCCAAACACCTCGCACCGAGCTCGGTTGCCCGAGCCCTCGCCTCGCTTCGCACCTATTTTCGTTTCCTCGTCGCCGAGCGTGTGCTCACCGCGAGCCCTGCGGAGACGGTACCGCACCCGCACGGCGTCCAGCGGACTCCTGAGGTCGCCGATCGCTACGCCATTGAAGAGCTGCTGGAAGGGTTCCCCGACACGGCGGCGGGCCGGCGCGACCGTGCCGCCGTCGAACTGCTCTATGCTGCTGGTCTGCGGGTCGGGGAGCTGGTAGCTCTTGACCTCGAGGACGTCAACCTCGAACAACGTGTGGCGCGGGTACGCGGCAAGGGGCGCAAGGAACGCCTGGTGCCCTTCGGTCGACCGGCGGCGGCTGCGATCCTGGCCTACCTTCCGGTGCGGACACGATGGCGTCGGGGAATCACCGCCGAGGATGACCCGCTCTTCGTCAATCAGCGCGGCGGACGGCTCAGCGATCGGTCGGTGAGGCGGATCATCGACCAAGGAGTGCGCCGCACAGCGGATCTCAACCACCTCCATCCGCACGCGCTGCGGCATGCGTTTGCAACCCATCTTCTCGAGGCCGGAATGGATTTGCGAGTAATCCAGGAGCTTCTCGGCCACAGCTCACTGGCGACAACTCAAGTCTACACGAAGATCGATCTCGCTCATTTGATGGAGGTTCACCGCCGTAGTCACCCGCGGGGAAAGTCAGATTGACGAAAGCTGGTGAGAAGTGCCGGCTGGGAATGCGGGCTAGCTGGTGAGAAAACCCGGTCAATGCCGACTGGGTTCGGCAACCAGGATGCCGCTATCCCGCTTTCCTGCGATCTTCCAGACGGTCCCGCGGTATCGGAAGCAGGTCTCACGGCCGACCGGTTCTCCCGGGGGAAAGACCAGGAGCTCCACTGCAGTTCCGGAGTCTGCGATGACCACGGTCGAGCGCTTGGAGGGGCGACGGGTGCATTCCGGCGTGCCCGCCGAGTGCGGACGTGCAGAGCTAATAATGCGAGGAGTCGTGAGGTTCATGTTTCGTCTCATGAGATAAGACGGTTTTCCAGGACAAAAGGTTCTCTCACCTCAGGTGATCTGTGTCACACCCAGTGACCGGGGAGAGTTTCCGCCCACCGCCATGCGAGCTCGACCGCCAGCTCTCCATGACGTCGGCGGCGTTCATTGCGGCCCCGGATGCCCTCCGCCGCTGCCACAGGAGCCATCAGACCCCATGTGATGTTGGACGGCTGAAAAGTGCGCACGTTCCGAGAAGTTAGGTGGCGCACCAGCCCTCCAAGCGCGGTTTCGGGCGGCGGGGGAAACGCCACGCCACCGAAGAGCTCCGCCGCCAGGCAGCGGGCCGCAATCAACCCGGTCGCCGCCGATTCCACATAGCCCTCGACACCGGTGATCTGACCGGCGAGGCGAAGATCCGGTCGACGCCGCAGCCGGAGGACGTCATCGAGGTGGAGTGGTGCGTTGATAAAGGTGTTTCGATGAATCATTCCGAGCCTTACAAAACGCGCCTCCGCGAGACCGGGAAGAGACCGGAAGATTCTCTTCTGCTCACCGTGAGTCAACTTGGTTTGGAACCCGACCAGATTCCAGTGCTCGGCGGCGAGGTCGTCCTGGCGCAGTTGGACGACGGCCCACGGCCGGCGGCCGGTGGCTGGATCCGTCAGACCGACCGGTTTCATCGGTCCGTAGCGGAGCGTGTCGCGACCACGTTCGGCCATCACCTCGATTGGGAGACAGCCTTCGAAGTAGCCGATGTCGACATTCTCGAAATCCTTGAATGGAACCCGTTCAGCCTTTAGCAATCCATCCACGAACGACTCATAGGCTTCGCGGTCGAGCGCGGCATTGAGGTAATCGGCGCCGTCTCCCTTTCCGTACCGCGAGGCGCGGAACAGGCGCTGCATGTCAAGAGTCTCCGCAGCCACAATCGGGGCGACCGCGTCGAAGAAGGAAAGTGCTTCCTCTCCAAGAACATCATCGAGGGCGCGGTGGAGAGCCGGAGATGTCAGTGGGCCGGTCGCCAAAATGGCCGGGCCATCTGGGAGCTCTTCGACTTCCAGACGTTCAACCGTGATCCGTGGGTGGGTGCTGATCGCCTTCGTGATTCCTTCCGCAAAGACCTCACGGTCGACCGCCAACGCGCCGCCCGCAGGCACCCGTGCACCGCGCGCCATCTTGATGATCAGTGATCCGAGAGCCTCCATTTCAGCCTTGAGGATGCCAACCGCGTTGGTCGGCGAATCGCCGCGCAGAGAGTTGGAACATACGAGTTCGGCGAGCAGTCCGCTGCGATGCACCGGGGTCGTCCGGAGGGGTCGCATTTCCATGAGCCGCACTTCGAGCCCCGCCTGTGCCAGCTGCCATGCCGCCTCGCTGCCCGCGAGTCCGCCACCGATGACGACAATTTCTCGATCCTGCCTACTCATCAGCCGGTGTGCCGCGTACCCGAGCGTAGCGTCCATCGTGCTCCCGCCTCACGGTCCCCGCCAGCTCGAGCGCGATCAAATCTCCAGCTACGGCCGCGACATCGACCTGCGCACGGGCCGCGATCTCGTCGGCGGTCAGCGATTCACCCGCCGGGATACATCCCAAGAGACCGTCATCCGGCTGCGGCCGGTGATCCGATGTCGGCGTTACGTCGATGGCCTCGAAGAGATCTCGTGGTGTGAGGAGGGGCCGCGCCCCCACCCGAATCAGCGTGTTCGGTCCCACCGAAACTCCCGAAAAGATGTTACCGGGAACCGCCAACACCTCGCGGCCCTCTTCGATGGCCAAACGTGCCGTCACCAGGGCGCCCGATCGCGCCGCGGCTTCGACCACCACGACCGCCATCGCGAGACCGGCGAGGATGCGGTTTCTCTCTGGAAAATGGTGGCGGCGCGGCGGCGTTCCGGGAGGATATTCGGTGAGCAGGGCGCCGTTCTCGGCCAACTCTTCGGCCAGCCCTCGGTGTTCCGGAGGGTAGACGCGATCGGGGCCGGCACCCCACACCGCCCAACTCGAACCGCCCGCCGCGAGAGCCCCCCGGTGCGCCGACTCATCGATTCCTCGAGCCATCCCGGAGATCACGATCACCCCCGCTCCGGCCAGCTCCTCTCCGAGAAGACGCGCAACCTGCCGACCGTAGGGCGTCGCCTTTCGAGAACCCACGATCGTAACGGTCTTTGCCGATGAAATCCTCCCACGTACGAAGAGCCCGAGCGGTGGATCGGTGATTGTGGCCAGCAAAGCGGGAAACTCATCATCTGAGGGAACGATCCATCTCCATCCCGCGCCTGCCGCCCGTTCCAGGACCATCGGGGCCTCGGTTGTGGCGAGCTCACGGGCGGTCTGTAGAAGGGCTCGCGGAGTCTGCTCCTCAGCCATCCGAGCGCCGATGTCGCCACCGCCGGGCACCGCCGCAATGTGCCGTCGGATGCGCGTACCACCGCCCGCCAAGAGCAGGCCGAGACGAAAGAGCCTATCCTCCTCGTGTTTCATCGCCAGTATGTTAACCGCATTCCTCACCACGTCGCGCAGTGAGGAAGGCCATTAAGCCGTTGTATCTCACCGATAGCGTTACGGGTATACTCGTTGCATGGATTTTCGGGTGCTCGGCAGTTTCGGGGGTGACAGCCCCGAGTGCAGGATGACGTCGTTTCTGATCGATGGGTGCGTCGCGGTGGATGCGGGCGCCATCACCCGGGCGCTGACGATCGACGAGCAGCGCCATGTTCGCCATGTGGTGATCACGCACACTCACATGGATCACACCAACTCCCTCCCGTTCCTGATCGAAAACTCCTTCGGCTCGAGCGACGAACCGGTTTCGATATTCTGCACCAAGAGAGTCCTTGCCGGTGTGCGGCGACATCTGTTCAACAACGACACCTGGCCGGACTTCACACGCATTCCAAACCACATGTACCCCTCGGTTCGTTTCGAGGAAATCGAGATCGAACGTCCTTTCACGATTGCTCCGCTGCCCTCCGGAGAGCTGGAGGTGTTGGCGATTGAGGTCAATCACATCGTGCCTACGACCGGTCTCCTTCTTCGGCAGGGTTCCTCGAGCATTCTCTTCACCTCCGACACCGGACCCACCCAACGGGTCTGGGATGTTGCCAACGCTACCGAGGACCTGGTCGCGGTCATCACCGAGGTCTCATTTCCGAACCACATGCAAGACGTGGCGGATGTGAGCCTCCACCTGACCCCGCAGACCCTGGCAACCGAGCTGTCAAAGCTTCACCGCGAGGTGCCGGTGTATCTCTACCACTTCAAGCCGCCATATGTGGATGCCCTTCGCGAAGAGCTGGCAGCGACCGACCTCCCCCATCGAGTCGAGGAGTTGGAGCAGGATCGCAGCTATCG
>CAYPBC010000013.1:0-2345 GCA_964408845.1 uncultured Thermoanaerobaculia bacterium | reverse complement strand
GTTCCCGTCAATGGCGGAGGCTGTTGGCCACCCCGGCGATCCGTTCCCTGGTCTCCTCCTCGTACCAGCAGTCGAGAAACGCCGCGGTCTCTTCGGGCCGGGTCGCTCGCATGTCCTCCCATACATCGCCGAGGAGCATCTTCTTGCACTCCACGAACGCGCGGCGGGGTCGGCCGGCAAGTTTGGCGATCTCGAATCGGGCCACGGCGAGCGTTTCGTCGGCGCCCGCGATGCGGTGGACAATTCCGAGCTCCCGGGCACGCTCCGCGGTGCATCCTTCACCCCTGAAGACCAACTCATCAAGCGCCGGAGAGCTGAGCCTGGCACGAAGCATGCGCAGGCAGGCGCCGGGCACCGGTACGCCGAGGTTGAGCTCGGAGAGGCCCTGGCGGGACTGACCCACCGCCATCACCCTCAAATCGCAGGCGAGGGCGAGCAAACATCCCGCCGCCACCGCATGGCCGCTGACCGCCGCGGCTGTCGGACCCGGATAGGAGAAGAGCTCGAGAACCAGAGCGTTGAAGGTGTCGAGAAACTCGCCCACCTCCTCGCGCTCCGCATTGGCGAGAACCTTGAGGTCCCAGCCCGGGCAGAAAAGCGTTGGATGAGCCGAGGCGAGAACGACCGCCGGGGCACCGTCAACCGCGAGATTCTGGAGCGCAGAGTGGAGGACTTCCATCATCGGTCGGTCGAGGGCGTTTGGACCGTTGTCCATGACGAGACAGTGGATGCCGCGGATTTCCTCGTGTCGCAGAATCACATCATCCATGTCCAACCTCCCCTGCTGCAATGAACATCTTGTGGATCCGGCGATCCGCAGTCAGCTCCGGATGAAATGTCGCTCCCAGAATTCTCTCCTGACGGACCAGTACCGGGTCGTCGCGGTATCGGCCAAGCACGGCGACCTCGGAATTCACGCCAACGATTCGTGGAGCGCGTATGAACACGCCCTCCATTTGAAACGGCTCGCCCAACTCGTGTGTGAGCGCAACCTCTCCAACCGTAGAGTTCGGCTGTCGTCCATAGGCGTTTCGAATGACATCGACACCCAGTACACCGAGACTCTCCTGAGGCGGTTGGATGTGTTCCGCAAGTAGAATCACCCCGGCACATGTGGCGAGAATTGCCATCCCCGCCGCTATTCGATCCCGAATTCGGCGAGCCAGGTTTTCAGGCTCCATCAACCGCAACATTGCCGAGGACTCGCCACCCGGAATCACCAGGGCATCGACCTGTGCAAGGTCGGCAGCGGTTCTCACCGGGCGTGTGTGTGCGCCGAGGTCGTGGAGTATCGCACCGTGAGCCGCCCAATCTCCTTGGAGCGCAAGAACCCCGTACTCCGTCACGAGCTCACCATCCTCGACGCGAGAGCATTTCCTCCGGTGTGAGCTTGCCCGAATCGAGGCCGGACATCGCTTCGCCGAGCCCTCGTGACACCTCGATGAGCTTGGCCGGATCCTGCCAATGCGTCACCGCTTCGACAATCGCTCGGCCGCGGTCCACCGGATCGTCGGATTTGAAAACTCCGGACCCGACAAACACCGACTCCGCTCCGAGCATCATGCACAGGGCCGCGTCGGCTGGTGTTGCAATTCCTCCGGCCGCAAAGTTCGGCACCGGCAGACGACCGTTCTCGGCCACCCAGCGGACAAGCTCGAATGGGGCCTGGATTTCCTTGGCTTCAGTCATCAGCTCGTCCTCTTCGAGAATTGTCAACGTTCTGATGCCGCGCTGGACAGCACGCAGATGACCCACCCCTTCGACGATGTCACCCGAGCCGGCTTCACCTTTGGTTCGGATCAGAGCCGCTCCCTCCCCAATCCGACGCAGCGCCTCGCCGAGGTTGCGGCAACCGCATACGAACGGAACCGTGAACGGTTGTTTGAAAATGTGATTTTCGTTATCTGCCGGAGTGAGAACCTCGCTCTCATCGATGAAATCGACCTCGAGCGCCTCGAGAATACGCGCTTCGGCAATGTGGCCGATGCGCACCTTCGCCATCACAGGAATCGACACCGTTTCCTGGATCTCCTGGATCATGTCGATCGACGACATTCGGGCAACCCCGCCCTGGACCCTGATGTCGGCCGGAACGCGCTCGAGAGCCATCACGGCCGCCGCTCCTGCGTCTTCGGCGATTTTCGCTTGGTCGGCAGTTGTGACATCCATGATCACACCGCCCTTGAGCATCTCTGCCAGTCCGACCTTGACGCGGAACTGGGAATCCTGAAGGTCCATGTCGTTCCTCCCTCGGCTTCGGCTCATTGTACACACAAGCCTGCAAATCTCACCACGTCGCATAGCGAGGCCAGCGAGATGTCGTGAGATGTGGCGTTTTCGACCTG
>CAYPBC010000012.1:0-18096 GCA_964408845.1 uncultured Thermoanaerobaculia bacterium | reverse complement strand
TGCACAAAAATCGCTCGTTTCTGCATCGAGAACTACGCAGTTCCCACCGGAGTTTCCGGATGGGAACAGGCTAGGGTTACAATCGATAGCGGGCTGAGACCCGGGAAAGACCCCGGTCGGTTGCGGGCTCGTTGGGAGGATCCATGCAGGCGTTGAAACGAACAATGGACGCGATGATGCTCATCGCCGCGTTGACCGCGTCGGTATTGACGACCTCAGCCGGGGAAACGGAGAGGGCGACGTTCTGGGTCGAAAACGACAGCATGGATCTCGGCAGAGTCGCCGCAGGCCGCGACGCAACGGCCACATTCGTCTTCCACAACGATGGTGAGACCGAGGTCCGGATCATCAAGGCCGCACCGTCCTGAGGCTGCACCGTGGCCGAGCACGACTCGGTCATCCCGGCAGGTGGGTCGGGAACGTTGACCGCGGTCCTCAAGACCGCGGCAAATCAGAACCGGCGGTTTTCGAAGTCGATCAATGTCGTCACGGACGCCAAAGATGCCCGCAATTTCAGCCTTCGCTTCACCGTCGACGTACGGTCGCCGATCGTTGCGAGACCAGCGTACCGTTTGAGCTTGTCCGCCATTACAGGTTTCGCCTCGAGCACCAGGATGCTCTTCCACCGCACCGATGGCAAACCGCTCGAGATCACTGACCTGACGCTGGATCATCCCGATCTCGTGGTGCGGGTGCGGCCGGTGAACGACGAGGCCGAGGCCACACCCGTCCCGAAGAACGCGGGTGATCTTTGGTCTGAGTTGGCCTCGCGCACGAAGAATGCACAGGCCGCGCCAGGTGACGTGTGGATCGATCTCGCGGTGACGTCATCGGCGCCGCCGGGAACGAAGACCGGGACTCTGCGGTTTACCACCAATGATCCCGAAGCCCCCACGATGAGTTGGCCGTACACGGTTCGGGTGCGACCGCTGATCGAGGCCAGACCGGCAGAGGTTCGACTGTGGCTGTCGGAGGGCCGGATGCACGATGGCCGCTCCTCGATCGTGAACCTGAACCGAACAATGGAGGGGGAATTCGCGATCACCGGGGTGGAGGTTTCCCATCCGGAGGTGTTCAACGCCACCCCCATGTCGACCGCCGCTGCGTCGCGGCAGGCCGTGCGTGTGAGGGTGGCCGAGGGCCTCGACCGGAGTGAGATGGCGGGGAGAATCAAGGGGTCGATCAGGGTCCTTACCGATGACGCCGAGCTGGCCGTCGTCGAGATCCCGGTAATCGTGGCCCCGACCCGGGCTCTCGCGGTGAGGCGCCCCGGGCCGACCGTGCGATAGAAGGCGCCACACGGCCTCACGACTCCTTAACGCGCGGGTTCACAGGGGCCGAGGAAATGAACTGCCAGACCGGATCGCCGTCGATACGGTGAAGGGTCGATGCCTCGATCTCCGCACGATGCTGTGACAGCAGCTGGCCCAGCGAACGGCCGTCCGCGGCGTCCTCGATCGCCGAGAAGGCGCCATGGCCGGCGCGGCTCAGATACGCTTGCCACTGGGCCTCGCGATAGCCCGGCCGATCAAGGCGGATGTTGGCGAGACCGGCGAGTCTCTTCTCGATCAAACGCATCCGTCGTCGCGCTTCGTTTCGGGTGAGCATCGCCTCCCGCGAGTAGGGCGTGTAGGGCTTGGGCACGAGGACGTTGAACCCTGCATGGAGGGTGCCGACCTTCCCGCGGTCGCGGCCGTGGGCGACCATCAGCGCCTGAGCCTCTTCGAGAAGATCGGCGATGCCGATGAGATCGTCGTCGCTCTCGTTCGGGAGACCGATGATGAAGTACATCTTGAGGCTTGCAATGCCGCATTGTTGGGCGGTTTCCACCGCTTCGAGGATGGTTGCATTGGTGATCGGCTTGTTGAGCTGCCGGCGTAGCTCATCCGTTCCCGTCTCCGGAGCGATCGTGACCGAGCGCGCTCCTGACTCGGCGAGCGGACGCAGGATCTCCTGCCGCATGGCCGGAATGCGAAGGGAGGAGAGCGCGACGTTGAGGTCGCGGCTCCGGCACGCCTCGAGGATCTCCGCGAGATCGGGGTGATCGCCGACGGCGGTGGCGACGAATCCGACTCGGTCGGTGATATTCCGGAGACGGTCGACCCGTTCGAGGATGCCGTCCTTCGGGTAACAGCGAAGCCGGCCGTAGTTGTAACTGACCCAGCAGTATCGACACTTCTCGGGGCAGCCGCGGGACATCTCGACCAGCCCCCGACCGCTGTACTCGGTGTTCGGCGTGACCACGTGCGAGGCTGGAACCATGGCGGGGTCCTGCATGTGGACGTCTCGTTTTTCGACCCGCCGTCGTCGGCCGGCGGGGCTGCCCTGGCTGTCGAGGTGAAAGGCCGGTACGAAGTAACCGTCGCGGGATGCCAGCTCGATCAGGAGGCGCTCTCGTTCGGGATATTCACGCATCAACTCCAGCAGCGTCGGCCATAAGAGCTCGGCCGACCCCAGCACGAAGACATCGACCGCCGGCGAAAGCGGCAGCGGATTGATCGACGCGACGGCGCCGCCCATGACCACGAGCGGGTGGCGGTGGTCACGATCCTCTCGCCGTCTAGGGATGCCGGCGGCGTCGAGAGTGGCGAGGAGATTCGACGCATCGAGCTCGAACGAACAGCTCCACGCCAACAGGTCGAGGTCGCCGAGTGCGCTCCCCTCGTCGAGGGTTCGCCCGTCGGCGAGCGTTCCGGCAAAGAAACGCTCCACCCCGACGTCGGGGCAGGCGGCCGCGAGCTCGATCACCCACTGGTAGGCGAGGGACGACATCGCCACGTGGTATGAGTTGGGATATCCCACACCGACCCTGAGACCGCCGGCCGGGCTGATGCTCAGGGCGCGACGTTCGGCCGCCAGAAGACTTCGACGTTGCTGGTCCACCACGAGATGATAACCCGCATTTCTCACCAGCTTTTGTGCTGGTGAGATATTGGGGTTGAGGCACTCTGTACAATAAGCACTTGCCGGTACCTTGAAAGGAAACCGTCTCATGCCACCAAAAACGATCGCCAAAAGAGACCGGAAGATCCTCGTCGCCATTGATGGTCCGGCCGGTGCCGGAAAGTCAACCGTCGCAGGGCGGTTGGCGAAACGGCTCGAGGTGCCCTATCTCGACACCGGCGCCATGTATCGCGCCGTGGCGCTACTGGCCCTTCGTGACGGGTTGGCGGCGGCCCTCGACGAGACGGATGCCAGACGGGTGGCCAAGCTGATGGAGGATCATCGCATCGACGTCGCCGGCGACATTTCTGGAACCCGAATTGAAATTGACGGTGACGACGTGAGCGCCGAGATTCGGAGCCCCGAATGCTCGTTGATGGCCTCCTCGGTGTCGGCCATCTCGGAGGTGCGACGCGCCCTGGTGCCGGTGCAGCGTCGGCTCGGGCTGGAAAATGGGGGAGTGATGGAGGGCCGCGACATCGGCACCGTCGTCTTTCCTGATGCGGATCTCAAGGTCTTTCTGACTGCTGATCCGGAGGAACGGGCAATGCGACGTCACCGCGATCTCGCCGACAGCGAGATCGCGGTGAGCCTCGAAGAGGTTCGGGAACAACAGAATCGGCGCGACCGCCAGGACACATCCCGCGCGGATTCCCCTTTGCAGGTGGCGCAGGGATCGGTAGTTGTCGACACCACCGGCCTGAGCCTTGACGAGGTCGTCGAGCGGCTGATGGCGGAGGTCGCAAATCTTTTCCCACAAGGAGCTTGACAGTACCGGGCGGGAGGCCGTAAGGTCGGAAAATTACGGACGCTGGGTACGCGATGGGTGTGCCCAGTGAGGAGGAACGGTTTTGATTATGGACGCGGACGTGAACGGTGATCAGGAACAGGGTGAGGGGATGAACGAGCTCACCATGGAAGAGCTCATGGAGTCCTCTCTGCAGTCACTCAAGGAGGGCGAGGTCGTACGCGGCACGGTCGTCGCCGTGGACAGCGACGAGGTGTTGGTCGACATCGGATACAAGTGCGAGGGCTCGGTGCCGGTTTCGGAGTTCACCGACCCCGAAACGAACGAGATTTCGATCAAGGTGAATGATGAAGTCGAGGTCTTCGTCGAGCGCATGGACGAGGCGGAGGGTCGGGTCCGCCTGTCCCGTGACCGTGCGGCCAAGCTCAAGACTTGGAGCTCAATCGAAGAGGCTTTCAAGTCCGGCCTACCGGTTCGAGGGAACGTGCTGGAGAGGGTGAAGGGCGGGCTTTCGGTCGATATCGGAGTCCGCGCGTTTCTGCCCGGATCGCTGGTCGACTTGCTTCCAAACCGGAGGCTCGAGGACTACCTCGAACAGGAAATCGAAGCCCGGATCATCTCATTTGACCGGCGTCGCTCGAACGTTGTTCTGTCTCGCAAGGCGATCCTCGAGGAGGAACAGGGCCACGTCAAGGAAGAGACCATGGCCACCCTCGAGGAGGGCAAGCTGGTCAGCGGCATCGTCAAGAATCTTACCGACTATGGAGTTTTTGTCGACCTCGGGGGTCTCGATGGCCTCCTCCACATCACCGACATCTCGTGGGGCCGCGTGGGCCATCCCACCGAGTACTTCAAGGTCGGCGACGAGGTTGACGTGGTCGTGCTTCGCTTCGATCGCGAAAGAGAGCGGGTTTCCCTGGGTTACAAGCAGAGGTTCGAAGACCCGTGGATTCTTGTACCTGAGAAGTATCCCGTCGGGAAGAGGGTCGAGGGCAAGGTGGTCAGCATTGTCGACTATGGCGCCTTCGTCGTTCTTGAGGAGGGCGTCGAGGGACTGATCCACGTCAGTGAGATGTCGTGGACAAAGAAGGTCAAGAACCCGCGGTCGATCATCGAAATTGAGCAGGAGGTCGAGGTCGTGGTCTCCGAGGTCGATGTCGACAAGCGTCGTCTCTCGCTTTCGTTGCGAGCGACCGAACCCAACCCCTGGGAGCAGGTCGCCGAGTCATACAGCGTCGGCAGCACGATCAAAGGCGTGGTTCGCAATTTGACCGACTTCGGTGCGTTCGTCGAGATCGTCCCCGGCGTCGACGGTCTGGTTCATATTTCCGACATGGCGTGGACCCGGCGCATCAACCATCCCAGCGAGGTTGTTCAGAAGGGCGAGGAAGTTCAAGCGGTCGTCACGTCCGTGGATTCTTACAACCAGCGGATCTCGCTGTCGATGAAGGAGCTCCTCCCCAACGAGTGGGAGGAGTACGCCAATACTCACGGGGTCGGTGACGTGATGAAGGGTACGGTCACGAACATCACCGATTTCGGAGTGTTCGTGGAGCTCGCACCCGGTGTCGAGGGGCTCTGCCACATCTCCGAGATCGATCGCGATGAGGGTCTCGCCCTGGCCGAGATGTTCACGACCGGACAGGCTGTCCAGTGCCGAATCCTGCGTGTCGACTGGAATGAGAGCCGGATCGGACTGTCGATGCACAACCTCGATCAGGATGCTGCTGCCGAGGAGACTGCAACCGAAGACGACGATGGCGCCGCCACTGATACCGCTATGGCGGCCGCGTTGCGGGCGGGCGGGTTGGTCGAAGAAGATGAGGCCGACACGGTTGTAGACGAGGTCGTCGCCCCTGACGGAGAGGGTGAGACGGAATCGGCGGCTCCCGAGGAGGAGGCAGCGGCATCCGAAGAGGCCGAAGTCATTGCAGAAGAAGAGGTCGTCGCCCCTGACGGAGAGGGTGAGACGGAATCGGCGGCTCCCGAGGAGGAGGCAGCGGCATCCGAAGAGGCCGAAGTCGTCGCTGACGAAGTCGTTGCAGAAGAAAAGGTTGCGGTGGAAGATGTGACCCTCGAAGAAGAGGTTAAGGCTGAAGATCAGGTCGCAGCGGAAGAGGTAACGCCGGAAGAAGAAACGGCCGAAGAGCCGACCGAAGAGATCGAGATCGAAGCTGTTGCCGAGGACCAAACGGCCGAGAGCGGGGAACCGTCGAAGGCGGAAAATGATGAGGGCGGCGACGGTGACGAGGACGAAACGAAGGATTGAACGGATGAGTAGGGAGCACCATCGATGACGATGACCAAGGCGGATCTGGTGGAGACGGTAGCTGAAGCGGCCGACGTGCCTCGCAAACAGGCAGACGAGGTCGTACAGGTAATCCTGGAGAGCATCATCATCGCCCTCCGACGCGACGAGAAGGTGGAGCTTCGGGGCTTCGGCTCGTTCCGGATCAGACAACGGGGCGAGCGAACCGGCCGCAATCCGAAAACCGGGGAGAAGGTGTACGTACCACCCAAGAAGATCCCGTACTTCAAACCTGGGAAGTATCTCAGGGAAGAGCTCCTCCAACAGTGATCGGCGGTGGTCGACATCCTCTTCGCCCCATGGCGGCTCGAATACATATCGGCGGCTGACACGCGTGACCGGAGCGAATGCATTTTCTGCCGTGCTTTCGAGTCGCCCGACGATCCCGCGACCCTCACCCTGTGGCGTGATTCGGCTTCCTTCGCACTCCTCAACCTGTACCCCTACACGACCGGGCATGCGATGGTCGCGCCGATCAAACACTGCAGCGATCTCACGGATATTGATGTCGAAACCCTGTGTGAGATGATGAACACCGTCAAGGATCTGATGGCTGCGATGCGCGAGCTCTATCAACCCCACGGATTCAACGTTGGTTTTAACGTCGGTGAGGCGGCGGGGGCGGGCATCGAGGAGCATTTGCACCTCCACGTCGTTCCGCGTTGGCATGCCGACAGCAACATGATGACGGTGATCGGCGATTCAAGAGTGATACCCGAAGTTCTCGACCGCACGTTCGAGAAGATGGTCGAGGCATTGCAGTCGATCAGAGGGACGAGCTGATGGCGGCTGAGAAATCGAGGAAGGCCCGGGCCGCCGAGGGTCGAGCACCCAAAGGCGTCGCCGTGAAAAAGAAGGCGCCGCCCGCCCTCATCCTCGCAGCATGGTTCATTCCCGGTCTCGGGCACTGGATTCTCGGCAAGCGGACACGCGCCCTCGTCTTCGGCGCGGTGATCGTGAGCGCCTTTGTCACCGGAGTGCTCCTCAACGGAGAGATGGGAGTCCCAAAACCAGGGAATCCCTTCTCCTGGATGGCCGCCTTTGCCTGCTTTGGAAATGGCGTTCTCTATCTCGGGCGGCTACTGTGGCTCAATGGTCTTGGCGGCCTGATCTCGGGGATCCCCTTTGCGCTTCTGGGAGGTGGGAATCCGGCGGCCGCCGGATTCGCTTACGGCAATACCTTTCTCTATACGGCGGGGCTCATGAATTTGCTGACGGTGTTGGACGTTTCCGATTTCGCATGCGGCGAGAAGGACTGAGATGGATCACCTCGCACTTCTGCTGTGGCATGCCCTGCTGGTATCGGTTTTCTTCGCCTTTTTGTGGCGATCGAGCGCCGTCGGCCGACGCAAGCTCTTCCTCAAGACGTTTCTCATCATGGTCGTCGGCGGGACTATGCTCGGTTGGCTGATGTACCCGTTCCCCTGAGCCTGTCGTGTTGTATCCTGGATCGATTCCACGAGGAAGACTGATGGTCAATTTGGCGTACGCGACCACCCTCCTCGGTCTGGGTCTGGCCCCGCAGATTCCGGGCCTCGGCACTGCTGTGTCCGATGGTCTGGTACACGCGATAGCATCCGGTGCGCAGGCGCTGATGCTGTTCTGGCTATTGATCGTTGCGGTCTCGCCCATGCCTGCCGTGATCTTCTCGGGCTTGGGGGCAACCCTGTTCGGAGGAATCATCGAGGTCTTGCAGATGCTTCAACCGTCCCGGTATTTCCAGGTCAGCGATCTGGAGGCAAACGCCGTCGGGTCCATTCTGGTGTGTATTGCAATCAGTCTCACGCTCGTATACAACCGACATCATCGAGGACGAAGACGGTGACCGGAAGCGGGGTACTGATCGTTGCCGGTGAGGTGTCGGGAGACATCCATGCCGGAAATATGCTGCTGGAGCTGTCGAAAATATGTCCCGGAGTCGAGGCATTTGGAGTCGGGGGCGACCGCCTCATAGCGGCCGGCCTGGATGCGGTTGCACACACTGACGAGCTCGCTCACATGGGTCTTGTCGAGGTCATGCGCGAGCTTCCAAGAATCCGCCGCGTCATGCTCGGAGTCGTTCAAGAGGCCGCTCGGCGGAGGCCGGCCGTGGCGGTGCTGGTCGACTCGCCGGACTTCAATCTCCGCCTGGCGGCTCGGCTTCGCGCTCTCGGCATTCCGGTCGTCCTGTATGTATCACCACAGCTCTGGGCGTGGCGACGCGGCAGGGTGCGCGTGGTGAGACGTCGAGCCCGTGAGGTGCTGTGCATCCTCCCATTCGAGGTCGAATTCTATGCCGCGCACGGTGTGCGCGCACGCTACGTCGGGCATCCGCTGGTCGACGAGATCGCACGGGTAGGGTTGCTCGATGAGAGCGTCACTGCGGTCGCACGACGGCTCTCCATGCTACCGGGATCGAGAGCGATGGAGGTCTCTCAGCTCCTTCCGGTGATGATGAAAACGCTCGAGAAGCTTCCTCCGGATGTGGTGGAAGATGTTGTGCTCGTGGAGGCCCCAGGCATGGAGGAAGAGATCGATCTCGTGCTTTCCACGTGCGGAGCCGATCCCAGGTTGCGCCGGGTGCGTGGGGAGGATCGGCGGGCTGAGCTCGCCAGCAGCACGTTGGCGTGGACGGCCTCGGGAACCGCAACCCTCGAGTGCGCCCTGTTCGGTGTGCCGATGGTGGTTGGATACCGGCTGCAACCCATCTCCTACGCCATCGCCAAGCTCCTGGTTCGAATTCCCAACGTGGCGCTGGTGAACCTCATCGCCGGAAGGACAGTGGTCCCGGAGCTCCTGCAGAAGGCGTGGAACCCGGAGAATCTGGCGGTGATGACGACCGATCTGATGTCTGGAGACGCCGAGGCTCAACGAGCCGGGCTTGGCGACGTGCGCATGCGTCTGGGCGACCCCGGAGCCTCGCGCCACGCCGCCGAAGCGATTGCAGAGTATCTCGACTGATCCCTGCCCGGGCACTGCAGAATTTCGAATTTCGAATTTCGAATTCCGGATTTGACGTCCCGCAGCCTTCATCCTCAGCCGGGACGCCACATTCGGCGTGGCGCTGCCGGCAAACAATGTCAAAGGTGGCTCCTCTCGCGGTATTGCCCCGCCGTCGCACAAGGACAGACGCGGGCACATACACGGCAGAGCCGCGGTCGGAGACCGCTGACGGCGGGCGTCCGGGCACGGATACGGGTTGGTCAGGGTAGAATCCACTCCCTGGAGGATCGATGGGCAGAGGCCAGTCAAAAATCCACGAAGACCGAGACACCCCCGTGAAGGTCGGCATGATCAGTCTCGGGTGTGCGAAGAATCTGGTCGACGGGGAGATGATGCTCGGGAAACTGGAGAGCGCCGGGATCGAATTGACCGCCGACGCAACCCGGGCCGACGTGGTGGTCGTCAACACCTGCGGGTTTATTACCGACGCCAAGAAGGAATCCATCGACGCGATCCTCGAGGTTGCCCATGCCAAGCAGGGTGGCGACGTACGGCGACTGGTCGTTGCAGGTTGCATGGCCCAGGCATACGCGGACGATCTGCTGCGCGAGATTCCTGAGATCGACGCCTTCGTGGGCCTCGATGAGCTGGAGAGCATCACGGCTGCTGTACGAGGGGAGATGAACGCGCACATCCCCGATCAGCGAGGCGCCCTCAAGCTCTATGACCACCACAATCCACGCGTACTGTCGACGGGGGGGTATGCCTACCTGAAGGTCGCCGAAGGCTGTGACAACCCGTGCTCCTTCTGCCACATTTCGGCTATGCGCGGATCGTTCCGCTCGCGATCCATCGATGATCTCGTGACAGAAGCGCAGTCGTTGGAAGCGGCGGGCGTGCAGGAGCTCGTCCTGATTGCCCAGGACACAACCCGATACGGTGAAGACATCGGGCTCGACCACGGTCTTCGTGGGTTGATCGAGGGGTTGCTCGCAAAAACCTCGATACCGTGGATCCGATTCCTCTACGCCTATCCGGCCACCCTCGATGAAGGTCTCTTCCGGCTCATGGCCGAGGAGGAGCGATTCCTGTCCTACCTCGACATCCCGCTGCAGCATGCCAGCCGGCCGGTGCTCAAGGGCATGAAGAGAGGGGGCGACGGATCCTCCTATCGCGCCCTGATCGAGCGCGCACGGGCCGCGGTCGAGGATCTGACCCTCCGTACGACCTTCATCGTCGGATTCCCGGGAGAAGAAGAGGCGGAGTTCGACGAGCTGTTGGAGTTTGTGCAGGCTCTCCGATTCGATCATCTCGGAGTATTCACCTACTCGTGGCAGGAAGAGAATCCCGGATCGGGGCTCGGAGATCCGGTTCCGGAAGAGGTCAAGCGAGTCCGCCGGGACATAATCCTCAAGGCCCAACAGGAGATCACGAGGGAACACAACCAGAGGTTCGTCGGGCGGAGGATGCCGGCCCTGGTGGGGGGGCCGCTGGAGGAGATGGAGCTGCTCCTCGAAGGGCGGCTCGCCCGACAGGCGCCGGAGATCGATGGCCGCCTCTTGATCAATGACGGCACCGCTCCAGCCGCTTCTCTGGTCGATGTGGAGATTACCGAGGCCCATCCGTACGACCTCGTGGGAAGGATCGTCAACGTCGTTCGGCCAGGCCCCGAACACCGCCGCCGACTGCCGGTGGTCGGCTGAGGAGTTCGAGTGAAGATTCTGCGGGATCCGCTGGGCAACGACGATCTGCCGCAGGGTGCGGTCATCAGTATCGGCAGTTTCGACGGCGTTCACATCGGCCATCAGGCGGTTCTGACCCACGTCGTGGACCGTGCACGATCGGTGGGCGTGGCGGCGGTGGCGATGACCTTCGACCCGCATCCCATCAAGCTCCTTCGACCCGGCGTCGCACCGCGTCTGTTGACGACCCTCGAGCAGCGTCTCGCCCTGATCGCGCAAACCGGGATCGAGACCTCTCTGGTTGTGCCGTTCACTCATCGCCTGGCGAGAATGAGTGCAGCCGACTTCGTCCGCGACGTGCTGGTCGATCGGCTCGCGCTTCGCGAGGTGTATATCGGCGACAACTTCCGCTTCGGCGCGGACCGTGGCGGGGATGTCGAGCTGTTAACGTCGATGGGCGCCGAGCTGGGCTTTGAGGCGGCGGCGGCGCCGATCGTCGAGACCGAAGGCAGCGTGGTGTCATCGACGAGGGTCCGGCAGGCGGTGGCGGACGGACGGGTCGAGGAAGTGGTCGCACTGCTCGGGCGGTCCGTTTTCATAGACGGGGCGGTGCTGGAGGGCAAGCGTCTCGGTCGCACGCTTGGTTTTCCAACCCTCAACATCGAGGTCGAAAACGAGCTCATTCCTGAAAACGGCGTTTACATAACAGCCGTCCACATTCCGTCTTTCGCGCGCACCTTTCCCGCGGTGACCAACATCGGCGTGCGGCCGACGGTGTACCAGAACTCACTCACGACGGTTGAAAGTCATCTCCTGGATTTCACCGCAGACGTCTACCAGGAACAGGTGCGGCTCTTTTTTCTGGAGAGGGTGCGGGAGGAGCGGAGGTTTGAATCCACCCTCGATTTGATGGCTCAAATTCGGCGTGACGTCGGCCAGGCGCGAGATTACTTCGACCAGCACCCCCTCGATCACCTGCCGCTGGTCCTTCCGTGAGCCTCGCCGCGGTCCTCATCCTGCTCGCCGTACTGGTGGTCTCCGTTGCACTGCTGCTCGTCGTAGTTGCCGCCGTGTGGTGGATCGACCGCTATGATCGTGAACCCCTCCATCTCGTGGCATTTGTTTTTCTGTGGGGCGCGTCGATCGCCCCGGGGGCCTCCGTCGTGGCGTCTGGCGCTCTGGCCAGGATCTTTGGCGGATCGTTCATGGGAGTGGGTATTGACTCAATCGGAATCCTGTTCCCCGGTCCGTTCATCGAGGAGATCGCCAAGGCTGCAAGCCTGCTGCTCATTGTCTTGTTGACGAACAAGTTTGATAACCCGACCGACGGGGTGGTGTACGGAACCGCGGTCGGGCTCGGATTCGCGGTGACCGAGAATCTCTACTACGCTCTCGGCGCCATTTCCATCCGGGGTGGGACCGATGGCATTCTGATGCTGATGGGCGGACGAACGCTGCTTGTGGCCGGAATACATGCCCTCAGCAGCGCGACCTTTGGGGGTTTTCTCGGGTATGCGGTTTTGAGCGCGAAGAAAGCGGTCCGCCTGGGTTGGCTGTCGGCCGGCCTGGTGCTCGCCATCGCGCTCCACACCGCCTGGAACACGGCCGTGCTTTATGTAGGTCTCTTGTCGCCGGCTGGGTCCTTTCGGGGATGGTTGGCTATCATACCCTCGCTCTACGTCGTGTATGCAGTGATTCTCGCGGCCTTCCTTCGCTCGGAGCATCGTATCTTGAAGGTCGAGCTCGCGGAGGAGGTCGAGCTGATGCTCGCGCCCGCCTGGATCGTGGACGTCATTCCCTACTACCGCCGCAGGATTCGCAGTGACTGGTGGCCGGCGCGGGCCGAACGCACGGTGATTGCACGCCTCTTGACCCGGGTCGCGTTTCGAAAACACGCCCTGCGGGGGCTGCCACGGGACGAAGCGAACGTCGCCTCCCTCGAGTTGGTGATGCTCCGGCAAAGAGTGCGCGAGATCCTGGGCCCGCCCCAAAACTCCTAGTGTGCCCCGGCACGATAGCCGGGGTGCATTAGCGTACGGCGGTCGGCGAATCCTGTGCCGAGCTAAGAACTCATTCCTGATAGCCAACATCTTTGCTGCCGGCAATTGTCAAAGCTGTGTCGAAGAGGCAGCGAGTCGCCTGCGCTGTCCAAAACGAGAGATAGGATGGTGGCATGGATCCGATGATAGGGACGCTCGATGCAACGGGTCTGCTGGACCTTGTGCGCAGCCGCCAACTCGAGGAGTTGGAGGTTCTCCAAGTGCTGCGTTCACCATACTGCACCGCGCAGGTGGCTGAGGAGATCGCGTCCGACCGGCGGCTGCTCGACGGGCACGCCATCCGCGAGCGCCTGGCCGGATTTCCCGGATTCAACTTTAGCCGGGCGATGGATTTCCTCGGAACGTTGCCGTGGACCTCTCTCATCGCTCTCGCGCAAGCGCCAAAGACGCCGCCGGTCGTGCGCCGGCAGGCCGAGCAGCGAATCCTGACTCAGTTCATCACCATGGCGCTGGGGGAGAAGGTCGCGCTGGCGCGACGGGCGCATCGGGCGATTTTCGGCGCTCTCATCACCACCGGTGAGGGCACGGTGTTGTCGGCCCTGCTCAACAACCCACGCCTGGTCGAAAACGACATTCTGATCATGCTCAACACTTCCGAGCCGCCGCCGGAGTTTTTTGCAGCGCTCGCCCGTCACCACAAGTGGGGTCAATATTTCCAGGTACAAAGGGCTTTGGTCGAGTGCCCGAACACACCGTACCCGCTCGCGCTCAGCATCCTCGTGCAGCTCCCGTCGGCCGAGCTCAAAAGGGCGCTCGGACGCCCGGACCTGCCCGAAAATATCCGCAGCGCCGCGGGTTCTCTTCTTGAAAGAGAGGCGCAGGGACGCCGAAGAGTGATAGAATTTCCAAGTAATGACGGCGATGGAGGGGCCGCCCACTCACCCGAAGACCTTCGGTGAGGAGTTGCGCAGGCTGCGCGAAAGCGCTGGCCTGTCTGTGGACGATATCGCGGCGGAAACCAAAATCTCGAACCGGATTCTCAACAATCTCGAGGCGGGGGAATTCCGGTTCCTCCCGCAGAAGGTCTTCAGTCGGAACTTCGTTACCCAGTACGCAACATGTGTCGGGGCCGATCCCCACCGCCTTGCAAAATCATTCGAGGCGGCTTGGGAACGGTTCATTCTCGCGTCCGGTGCACATCCACGGTTTCTGAGCGAGGAGACCCCTTTCGTTCGCAGCTTTCGTTGGAGTTTCTGGTTGCCGGTTGGACTGGCGGCGGCGATCCTCGTGGTCGCGACGATCGTGATCGTCAGGGGTTCTGTGCCGGGGAAACGGCTCGGCGCCGCTCTGGTACCCTCTCCGTCATCGCAGCCGTCGCGACGAGTTTCGCCAACCGCGCATGCCGTAACGGAGGCGCCGCCGATGCTGGACGAGGAGGGCGCTGTTGCGGAGGAGGGAATCAAACTTGTGGCGTTCACCGTGAGAGTTCGGCAGGACAGGGAGTGCTGGATTCACTACCGAGATCGAGACGGGGTGGCCGGGGGCCAGTTGCTTGCCGGCGGTACCGAGCAGAGGATTGTGTTGGGCGGACCGGTCAAGCTCACCATCGGTGATGCCGATGCAGTCAGCCTCGAGGTCGCGGATATTGTGTACGAGGATCTCGGAAGACCGGGACAGGTCGTGCACACCGAGGTGCGGAGCGACGGTCTTGTTGTTCTCGGCGCGAGGGTTGGAAATGAGTGATCAAGAGACCGGCAGCAGCGCCGACCTCATCGAGGGCATCCTCCAGGGCAAGGTGCGGCGCCAGGTTCGCCTCTTCGCCGCCCAGGGTCTGCTGCCGGTGTCTCGTGAAGATCTCCTGAGCATACAGACGCTGCTTTCATCCGATCCCGACGAGGAGTTGGCTCAGGTTGCGAGGGCCTCTATTGGGAACGAGGAAGAGAAGACCATTCTCGATTGGATTCGGGGCCACTCGCCCGAACCGCTGGTCCTCGATCAGCTGGTGAGGGTGAGGGAGGACGAGTCCATCTTGGCGGCCGTGGCGCGGCATGCGAACACCTCGGACGAGACCCTCCGGGTTCTCGCGCGGCATGCAACGGCATTGGTCCAGGACATCATCATCACCAACCAGGTCCGTGTCCTCGGATGCCTGGACATCCTCGAGGATCTGACGTCGAACCCGCAGGTCAACCAGGTCGTTCTGCGTCGCGTGCGCGAATTCGAAGAGGAGTTCATCGCCAAGGCGCTGGCCGAGGAGGAAGCGCTCGCAGCGGCGGGTCCGAGCGTCGAGGAAGCCATCGAAGCACTGCAAGCGATAGGCGCCCATATTCCGAAGCTGGAGACCATGCCGTATCCGGAGTCAAGGGACGCGGCGCTCGAAGATGCGATTGAGAAAGCAAATTTGTCAATCCACTCGCGCCTCCTGAACATGACCGTGCACGAGAAGATCATCGCCGCTTTACGGGGAACCAGCGAGGACCGGTCGGTTCTCATTAACAGCCGCAACCGCCTGATCCAGCGCTCGGTTCTGTCCTGCCCCAAGCTCAGCGAAAACGAGATCGAGCGATTCGCGTCATCTCGGAGTGTCGGCGAAGATGTGATCCGGCAGATAGCGGACACCCGCCGTTGGTTGAGGAACTATCCAGTAGTCCTTGCGCTCGCGTTCAACCCGAAATTGCCCGTCTACGCGGCCAGACCCATTCTCATGCGACTGAACCAACGGGACAAGGTTCGATTATCCCGCGACCGAAACGTCAGTCCCGTCACCCGCCAGATTGCGGGTAAACTGACGGCGACTCGGCGCTAGCCTGTTCTCATGAGGAAACGAGCGATTATTCTGCGAGGGCGAAGAAATCCGCCGCCCGACGCCGGGATTGCCATAATAGGCGGCGTTTCCCAAAGAGAACTCGCCCATATCGTTGCCAACAGCACGTGGCGAGGTGGAGAGAAATGCAGGCTTGGCGCCTGTTCGACGATCGTTGCATGGACATTGTGAACGTGATAATTTCGTGCCACTGTAGAGGGAGTAGTTGAGGATGCGCCACAACGTCACACTGTATGACACCTTGGACCTTGAGAGTGACGCGACGGACAAGGAGGTCCGGGCGTCGTTTCGCAAATTGGCGTTGAAACACCACCCCGACCGCTTCTCCGGAGAAGAGCGTGATGCGGCGGAATTGAAATTTCAGAGCATGACCGAAGCTTTTAACGTCCTCAGTCACCCGGATAGCCGCAAAGAGTACGACAAGGAGGTTTCGCAGGGCACCGATGTGAAGGCAATGCCTCCGAAGGAGATCGCCCGCCGTCTCGCTGCAATGGGATCGCAGTTAATGAGCGAAGGCAACATGGCGGAGGCTCTCGAACACCTCAAGGGGGCCATCGACCATGACAACAATAACGCCCGCGCTCATTACTTCTACGGGCAAATCGTTGCACGTATCCCCGGAAAAGAACGCGAGGCCTTGCGGCATATCGAACAGGCGGTCGCACTCGAGCCCGGCAATGCGACTATGATAGGGGAGGCGGCGACAATATCTCTCGCCGCCGGTATGAAGGCGCGGGCGATACGCCTTGCTGAGGAAGCTCTGAGCCTTGATCCAACCAACGCCAAGGCGGCCGCGGTTCTTGGCCAGATCGAATCCGGCAAGGAACAGACAGGCGGCTTGCTGGATCGATTCCGGAACCGGAGTTGAGAAATTTGAATCTTGAACAACACGATGAGTTGGAGATCGAGGCGGCAGGTGCAACTGACGTCGGAATGAAGCGCCGCCTGAACGAGGACGTGATCGTCCTCGACACGGGAAACGAGGTCTATGTGGTCGCCGATGGGATGGGCGGGCACGCAGCAGGAGAGGTGGCCTCGAAAATCGCCACTGACGAAATCATGAGGGCGTATGAGGCGGGGTCGGAAGACGCCGACGACACATGGCCGGAGCACTGGACCTCATCCCTCAGCGCGGGCGCCAACCAGATCGTGGATGCGATCATATCCGGCCATCACAGGGTCACCGAGGAGATGAACAACGACACCAACCTCAAGGGAATGGGTACGACGGTCGTGGTTGCGGTCCGTCCCCCGGGACAAGGCAAGCTCGTGGTCAGTCACGTCGGTGACAGCAGGGCTTACCGCCTCCGTGACGGCGCGCTTTCGCTGCTCACCAGCGATCACTCATGGGTCCACGAACAAGTGACCGCCGGTTTTTTGACCGAGGAAAGCGCCCGCACCCACCCGCTGAAGAACGTGGTCACCCAGGCACTCGGCGGCAGCAGCGAACCCAAGGTCGACGTGCTGGAGACGGAGGTCGAAGACGGCGATCTCTATCTCCTGTGCTCGGATGGACTCAACTCGATGCTGACCGATCACGAGATTGCCGGTTTTCTCTTCGAAGGCGGATCTCTCGAAGAGATCTGCGGGAATCTGATTGAAGCGGCAAATCAGCGTGGTGGGAACGACAACATCAGTGTGATTCTGCTGCGAACTCACCGGACCGAGGCCGTCTGACACCACGTGTCGGCTGATGGAGATTGGCCTGCATTTCTCACCGGCTTCATGCTACGGACAGCGATACACCGCAGCTCGTCGAGCTCGCGCCGAAGGCTGGTGAGAAATGCGGGCTGAAGGCGTTGTCTTCACGGATCTCGACGGCACGCTGCTGGATTTTTTCACCTATCGGCCATCTCTGGATGCGGTTGCGTTGCTAGGCGACCTCGCCAAATTGCGGATTCTGGTCATCCCGGTAAGCTCAAAGACCGCCGCAGAAGTCCGGCCCCTGATGGCGGAGCTCGGGCTGTCTGGGCCGGCGGTCGTGGAGGGCGGTCCGGTAGTCGTTTCGGAGGATGGTTCGGAAGAGGTGACCGGTCCATGTCGCGCGGAATTGGTTGCGGTGCTCCACCAGCTGCAATTTCGAGGGTGGGGAGTACGCGGGATGTCGGAGATGTCGGTTGGGGAAGTCATGAAACTGACGGGGCTAGGTGATGCCGCCGCGCTCCGCGCGATGACCCGGTTGGCGTCCGAGCCATTCGTCCTGACCGGTGAATCCTCGGGTATTGAAGAGGGGACCATCGCCGAAGCGGCGGCCGAGTTCGGTGCTTCTATCGCGCGCGGGGGGCGTTTCCGACATCTGCTGGGGAGAGAAGTCGACAAGGGTGCCGGCGTCCGCGCGGTGATGGCGCTGATCTCCTCCGTTGACGGGGTCAAAACCGCCGCCATCGGTGACGCATGGAACGACCTGCCAATGCTCGAGGAGGTCCACCTCGGATTCCTTCTCGGGAATGCAGTGGAACCGGAAGCCGTGCCGCCCGGGGTCGCTTGCCTGGCGCGGAATGGACCGCAGGGATTCGTCGACGCCGTCGGCCGAATCCTTGATACGTGGAATGCACCGATCTCTGGCTGAGTTGAATCTGAGGTGAGAGCGGAGTACAGATGACGGATTTTCAATTGGCGCCATATCCTGGCTTTGGAGGGATTACCGGCCAACTGCTGCTGGTGATCCT
>CAYPBC010000011.1:0-19037 GCA_964408845.1 uncultured Thermoanaerobaculia bacterium | reverse complement strand
CATCCTCTCGGGAGGCGTTCTGAAAAACGGTCCGCGTCGAATCCGGTAGCTCCTCGCCGGAGCGCGGGCAGATACGGAAACGGGATAGTAAGATCTTCCGGATGCCTGAATTCGAAATTTCTCCCGGCGCCGTTCACCTGTGGTGGGCCAGGGTGTCCGAGGCGGAACCACATCTGGATCGGTTGCACCGCACTCTGAACTCCGACGAGGCTGAGCGGGCAGCGCGATTCCGCGTCGAGGACGCCCGCCAACGCTTTATCGTTGCGCGGGCAGTGTTGCGTTCAGTTCTCGGCCGCGCTACCGGAGTCGATCCTGCCGGCCTCGTCTTCGCCTATGGCGAGCATGGTAAGCCCCGCCTCCCGGCCGGAGGGCCGTCCTTCAACGTCAGCGACTCGGGGAATTTCGTGGTTGTGGCGCTGGCCTCTGCAGAGCTTGGTGTCGACGCGGAGGTGGTGCGTCCGTTGGCCCGCCGGGAGCAACTCGCCCGCCGCATCTGCACGCGGCGCGAGTTCGACGCGATCGAGGCCATTCCCAAACCACAACGCGACACCGCCCTTCTCCGGCTCTGGACGTGCAAGGAGGCGGGCCTCAAAGCGATCGGTATCGGGCTCAGAGGTGGCGTGAAAAACGTTGAGATCAACCTGGAAGGGGGGTCATCGCCCCGAATTGAACGGCTGTGCAGCGAGATCGACGACTGGGCCCTGTTACCTGTGACGCTCGATCCAACTGTGGTCTGCTCTGTTGTCGTTCGGGGTCACGACTGGAAGGTCGACGTCCGGCCCTGGAGTTGTCACTCGACGTAACCGAGCGCCCGCAGCTCCTCAACCTTGTCGGCCGACAGCTCATTCTGTGGGCGATGGGCGAGGTCGAGGCGGCGCCGGGTCCGTCGCCAGGCCTCAAGCTCTGCCAGGAGTTTGGCGGCCGTTTCCGGGTTCTTTTGGACGAGGTTTCGCCGCTCCGACGAATCGTGGCGCAGGTCAAAGAGCTGCGCCCTTTCGCCGGCCGGTCGGTAGATCAGTTTCCAACGTGGGGTGCGGACACAATAAAGCTGCGAGCCGTACTGCGCAAAGATCCGTTGTTCCGTCCAGACCGCCGGTGACGGGTCGCCTAGGAGATCGCGGCCTTCCATCCCCTCGGGGACGGGAAGACCGGCGGCCGCCAGAATCGTCGGCGCAACGTCGACAAGGCTCACCAGCCGCGGGTCGACGACCCCTTCCTCGACACCGACGCCAACAACGATCAGCGGCACGTGAAGCAGCTCCTCATAGAGTTTACCCCCGTGCAACACGCCCCCGTGTTCACCAAACTCCTCGCCGTGGTCAGCGGTGATGATCACAACCGCGTTGTTGAGGAAACCGATTTTCTCGAGCGCGGAGAACAGGTTTCCCAGGATCTGGTCGGTGTACCTGATGCCGCCGTCGTACAACGCCTCCAAATAGTCGAAATCGCTTTCCTTCAATACCTTCGATGCCTCGCCCTGAATGGCGATCAGGGCGTCGTTGGTAGGCTCGATTTTCCCCGAGTACTCACCGAAGAGCTGTTCGAAGCCCACGGGCGGCGCGTAGGGCGAGTGCACCTCATAGGTGTGGAACAGGGCGAAGATCGGGCGCTGTTCCCCTGTTTGCCTGCCGAGCGCCTCGAGGAGCTTCTCGGCTCCCTCGTCTGCCCCTCGAGCTCGATCGAAAAAGTCGTCAAAGCCGCGAGCGAAACCGAATTCGGCCGACATATAACCGCCACCAGTGACCGCCACCGTGCGCCAGCCCTCACGTTGGAGGATCTCCTGGACGAGCTCCACCTCCTCGGGGATTCTGTGGTCGTTCCGATCACCAGTTCCGCCGCCAAGATCGACCCGATGGGTTTCCTGGTACAGCGACGAAAGAAGCGTGGTGTGCGATGGCGGCGTGCCATGAGTGTTGACGAAAGCCCTCGAGAAACGGGTGCCTCGGGATGCAATCTCGTCGAGGGCCGGTGACGTCGGCCGGTCGTAGTCGTAGCAGCTGAGGTGGTCCGCTCGCAGCGCATCGATCGAAATCAGGAGGATGTTCGGCGGATGTGTCTCCGCAGCCGGCCTGCCGCAGGCCACGGCGCCGAGGACGAACCCGGCAATCAGAGCAATTTCAACGACGGCATCACGGGCCACGGTCAACCTCCACACAACATAACGGGTCGTAGATAGCATACCCAACCCGTCCGAACGGCCCATCCTCGATGGTCCCTCTCACTGGCGGCTAACAGCTCGGTATTAAAAAATCCGGTATAGTACCGGACCGGGATAGTGGTCCCGAAATCCGTGACGGAGGGTGCGATGCAATCTCGAGTGATCCTGGGTGTTGCGATGGTGGTGGTTCTTTCACTGACGGTCCCGGTATCGGCGGACGAGCCCCGACAGGACCATGTGCAGTATGTGGAAAAAACCAAGTACCTGGTGATCGACGAGATGGAGGATCACAACGAGGAGCTGCAGGCGGCGGCCGAGGCCAAGACCGAGGAGATCCTCGCCACGGTCCGCGAGGAGGCCGAGGCCCGCAAGGACGCGAAAAAGAGCCTCCGCTTCGACGTCTCCGGCATCGACACGCCCGATGGGCCCGATGCCTTTACGGTTCAGGCCTGGCACTTTCCACCCACGCCGCAGTACCTCACCGGAACCTGTTGGAGCTTCTCGGCGACCTCGTTCATGGAGTCCGAGATCCACCGCCTGACCGGACGCGAGATCCGGCTTTCGGAGATGTGGACCACATACTGGGAGTACGTCAACAAGGCGCGCGGTTTCATCGCCACCCGCGGCGAGTCACTCTTCGAGGAGGGTTCCCAATCCGCCGCCCTGCTCCGCGTCTATCGCGAACACGGGGTGGTGCCGCGGGCCGACTACGACGGTGTCCTCGCCGAGGACGGGCGCTTCGACCACAGCCTGATGCGGCAGCGAATGGCCGAGTTCCTCGACTGGTGCCGTGATGTCGGTTACTGGGACGAGGACTTCATCATCGACACCGTCCGCCGGATCATGGACGCCACCATGGGCCGCCCACCGGAGGTCGTCGAGTGGGAGGGCGCCGGGATGACGCCCCAGGCTTGGCTCGCCGAGGTCTGCGAGATCGACCCCAGCGACTACGTGAGCCTGATGTCGACCCTGTCGGTGCCGTTTTGGACCCGCGGCTCCTACGCCGTGCCCGACAACTGGTGGCACGATCAAAGCTACGTCAATGTGCCTCTCGACGTCTGGTACGAGGTCATTCGCAGCATCGCCACGGCGGGCGACAGCCTAGTCATCGGCGGCGACGTTTCCGAACCCGGTCTCTACGGTCTCGAGGACATTGCGGTGGTACCGACCTTCGACATCCCCGGACCGTACATCGACCAGGATTCACGCGAGCTGCGTTTCTTCAGCCACACCACGACCGACGACCACGGGATCCACCTGGTCGGCATCACCCGGATCGGCGATCACGACTGGTTCCTGATCAAGGACTCCAACCGATCCTCACGCCTCGGCGCCTTCAAGGGCTACTACTTCTATCGCGACGACTACGTACGGCTCAAGATGCTGACCATCACGGTCCACCGCGACCGGGTGGCCGAGATTCTGGACCGCGTCGACGGACAAAACTAGGAATATCAGAGTTTCTTCCTGATGGGTTCTACGAGCCCAACCCGGGGTGAGTCGTTCCCAAAAAGATCCCGATTTCCTTGGATACGGATCGAGCCAGCCGCGAAGCGGCGGCATACTCATAGCCTGGGGCGTGAGCCCCAGGAACACGGTCAGGGGAAAATTTCATCGGCCGCGAAGCGGCGACAAACAATCCGAGGTTAATAGCTGCGGCTCACGTCGCAGCCGCAATCTGCCGCCTCTTCAGGACTGGCGGTAATGGGACTCTGGGATCCTGGGGCTCACGCCCCAGGCCATTGATCTATCGCGCCTTCGGCGCTCTGTCACCCGCCGAATCGCCATGATCCGCTGCCAAAAACTTCCTGAGATGCTCTTTCACGGTTCGAGTCGGCCGGCGGCTCGCGCTTTGCTTCTCACCGGCTTCCTCATGCGGCCGGCGATATCCGGAAAGAACTGTGGGCTACTCGTCGTCGTCGTCGAGCCAGTTCGGGGTGGTCTTGGAATCGAGAAACCTGCGCACGCCGCGCGCGCACTCGGGGTCCATCCGCTGGTGAACGTTGGCTTCGGCCGCGGTTTCCAGGGCGTCGCGCCACCCTTGGCCCACGGTTTCGTTGAGCAGCCTCTTGGTCGCCGCGAGTGCGGATGGGGAGGCCTTGGCGCACACCGACCGCGCTAATGCCACAGCGGTCTCTACGACGTCGCCTTCCGGCGCCAGCTCGTCCGCCAGACCGAGTTCGACGGCGCGCTCGCCGTTCAGCATCTCGGGATCGAGGAGCATTCGCCGGGCAACATGGCCCGGAACCCGGCGCGTGAGAAAGGTCGACACCACGGCGGCCAAGAACCCGATCCTGACCTCGGTGTAAGAAAAATGCGAATCGGGCTCGGCAACCACGAGATCGCAGGCGGTCGCCAGTCCACAACCACCTGCCACCGCGGCGCCGTGGACCGCCGCGACCGTCAGCTTCGAGTGCCCCAAAAGCACCTCGAAGAGACGGTTCAACATCTCGACGTCGGCGCGGTTCGCCGCTTCGTCACCACCGGTCGCGATTTGCTCGAGGGCCGCCAGATCCGCGCCGGCCGAAAAGTGGCGGCCGGCGCCGGTGAGGATCACCCCACGAACTGTGGAATCCGCAGCCGCCGTCTCGAGGGCGGCTGTCAACTCCCCCATCATCGCCGGAGACAGCGGATTGGCGCGCTCGGGGTCGTTGAGAGTGAGAATAACGATGGGACCGCGACGCTTCTCGAGAACAAGCTCGGGCATATGCCCATCGTACCAGTCCCGCGCGACAACGTTTTAACGTTTAACGTTCAAACGTTTGAACGTTGAGCAGCGCGCCGGTAGATCTCGAGCAACCGGGGCAGCACGGCATCGCTTGAAAAGCACATGGATCGTTCATATCCACGTTCACGGAGACCGCGACGCAGGGCCTCGTCCTCGAGCACCCCGGCAACCGCAGCGGCGATCTCGTCCGCATCCTCCGGGTCCACCAGGATCGCGGCGCCACCCGCAACCTCGGGGAGCGAGGAGGAGTTCGAGGTCACCACCGGTGCACCGCAGGCCATGGCCTCGGCCACCGGCAAACCAAAGCCCTCCGCCAGCGACGGGAAGACCAGGGCCCGAGCTCGGCGATAGAGGGCGGCCAGCTCGTCATCGTTCAGACGCCCGACCCTGAGTACTGACCCCGTGTCTGCCAGCCCATCGAGACGTCGAAGGATGGTCCGCTGCCGCCAACCATCCGCCGCCACCACCACCAGTTGATGGGTGCTCCTCAATCGATCGGGAAGCGCCGTCCAGGCATCGAGGAGCCGCTCGTGGTTCTTACGCGGTTCGAGGCTCCCGACAGCCAATACGAAGAGATCGTTGATCCCCAGCCGCCGCGCAATCGCCTTGTCCGCTCGGACGTCGCCCCCGGCGCTGAAGCGGGGGTTGAGGATCGGGGGCAGAACCTCGACCTTCTCAACCGGCAATGCGAGCAGGCGCAGGGCCTCGCGCCTCGTGGCTTCGGAGACGGCAAGAATCGTCGCGCCGTGAGCCAGTGCATCGGCAACGGACGCCAACGTCCTCACCCGGTTGGCGAGGGTGTGGCATTCGGGGTGACTGAGGATCGTCAGATCATGGAGGGTGAAGATGAGGTTCGGAGCTCCCATTTCCGGGACTGCGAACCCTGGGGCGTGGAAGAGATCGAGGGCTTCCAGCTCGGGCTTGGCGCCGGACGCGAGCCAAACCCGCTCCGGCAGCTCGCCAAAGACACTGGTGAAGGTCTCCGGCACGACACCGCGGCCGTCGAGGTCGAAGAGCACGATCTCGTGCTCGACACCTGGCGCCGCCAACGCACGGATCAGTTCACGGGTGTAGCTCGCAACCCCGCCCTGACCGTGGACCATCCTCCCCGCATCGATACCGATTCGCACCGCTCACTCTCCCCGACCGCGGGAGCATTCCCGTCGCAAGCCTTCGAGATGCTGCATCAGTGCGTGCCCGGTGTCGGCTCCGAGCCTGCCTCCAGCCACCGCCAACTCCACTGCGGACTCGGATTGCTCGAGGCGATGCATCCAGCGATGGCGGCGCACCAGCCGGCGGCCTACGATCGCTGTGACCACCGACGTCGCAACCAGCAGCACCACCACCATCACGAGGTTCATTCTTCCTCCCCGATCCCCAGCCATCTCTCGACCTCGGCATCGCCAAAGCGTCGGCGCAGCCGGCGCGCCACCAACCGCGCTTCCCACGCGGGCCGGTGAACACGGTAGTAGCGGAGCTGTGAAGGACGGTAGAGATCATTGACCGTGTCGCTCCGGCGGGTACCTCCGACGTGGGTCACCACAGCTCTCGGCTCCTGCACGAGACACCAGCCCGCCTCCTCGAGACGGACGCAGAGATCCACATCCTCGAAGTACATGAAGAAGCTGGTGTCGAAGCCTCTGATCTGTCGAAAGGCGCGAGACCGAATCAGAACGCAGGCCGCGGTGTACCAGGCGCGCCCGGCCAGGCGTCCGAGGCCTCTCGCCACGGCTCCGTGGACCCACGAATGGGCCTCGAAGCCGTTTCGCAGCTGCTGCAGGGCCTCGCCGAGAACGCCCCGCGCCGGTGACCATGAGAATTGGCGACGGCCGTCCGGATAGCACAGACGAGGAGCGACCAGTCCGGCCCTGGGATTTGATTCGAGTCGATCCGCCAGCAACTTGAGGGCGCCCGGCTCGAGCCATGCATCATTGTTGAGAAGCAATAGAGCGTCACCCTGTGCCGCCTCGGCGCCGATGTTGTTTGCGGCGGCGAAGCCCAGATTGTCTGGCTGCGGCAGGACACGTACCGCGGGGAATCGCCCCGCGACGAGATCGAGAGAATCATCGCTCGACGCGTTGTCGACCACGATGATCTCGAGCTCGGGGCCGGGACGCCCGAGGCTCCCCAGACATCGATCGAGGTGCTCCTCGCCGTTGTGGTTGGCGATGATGACCGAGATCATCATCGCAGGACCTCTTCAAGCTCCGCCACCAGCCGCCGCGAGCTCGATTCCCAGTCGAGGGCTGCGATGACCCTCGACGCCTCCCCCATCACCCGCGCCGACCGTTCGTCGTCCTCCAGGATCTCTGTCGCCATGGCGGCAATCCCGCGAGCCGTCATCTCGCTGCACCGCCATGGGTAGGCCGGCCACATCTCATCAAGGGCGAGGCCATTGCTCACCACCACCGGCGTCCCGCACGCGAGGCTCTCAAGAGGTGGGATTCCGAAGCCCTCATGGAGGGACACGTAGAAGCTCAGCTCCGCCCCCCGGTAGAGCGGGGCGAGGCAGTCCTCCCCAACCCAGTCGTGCACGACAACCGATTGACCGAGGCCCAGCTCTTCGATCCACTGTCGCAGGCGATCGGGACGGCGCATGCGGTTGCCACCGACCATCACCAGCCGCAGCTCCGGGCGATCGCGGCGCAGGAGAGCGAACGCCTCGAGAATCTCCCTCGGCAGCCGACGCTCGAAGACCGCGCCCAACCACAGGAGGTACGGACGCCGCACTCCAAGCTCACTCATCTCCCGGTCGTCATCAACCTGCGGCGCGGGAGAGAACCGCTCCACGTCGATCCCCAGCGGCACCACGGCCAATCGGTCGGGAGGCACGGCATACCGCGCCGACACCAGATCCGCCATGGAGGCGGTATCTGTGAGAACCCTCTCAGCCGTCCGCACCGCGCGCCGCGCCAGGAAACGCCGACGCCATCTCTCACGTGGCTCGAACTCCAGCGGCAGAACCTCGAAGCTGAGATCGTGCATGACGACGACGGAGGGAATGTCACAGCTGAACGGAAGTGCATAGGCGGGACCCAAGATGACATCCAGGTTATGGCGTGCGAGTTCGCGGGCCACCACCACCTGCTCCCACAACACCCGACTCCCCTGATGACCCGAGAAGTGCGGGATGGCCGTTCCGAGCGCGGCCTGTGGCGGCGAGTGCTCATCGCCCTGAAAGAACAGGTGCCACTCGCAACCGTGGCCCCACCGCTCGAGACCCCGAAGCATCCCCTCCAGATAGCGGCCAACGCCGGTGCGGCGACCCTCCATCTCGGCGGCGATGACCCCGACCTTCATGCCGCCCATCCTAGCCCGCCTTTCTCGCCACGTCGCGTCGCGAGGTCCGCGAGATGTCGTGAGATGTGGCGTTTACGACCTGAGGGGCGCGGAGTCGTACTCGATAGTACGTCGAGCACCCCGATGGAAGGAAACGCCACAGATTGCGGCATATCGCGGGCCGCAGTAGCGACGTGGTGAGAAAGGCGGGCTGGCTCGGACGGTTCAACGTTTGAACGTTCAACGTTCAACGTTCTAACGTGAGGTGGCGGCTGCGGTACCATCGATCATCATGATTCGCCGCCTCACTGCCACGATCGGGTTCTTCGCCGACGTCCTCCGCGACCTCGCGGGTTCGTTGCGCTCCCGCTGGCGGCGATTCCATGCCCGCGCGGTGCTCGGGGAGGAAATCGGTGCGGTCGGCGTCGATATCTACCCGTTCTTCGAGCGCATGACGGGTATTGGATGGTACGAGTGGAATCTGCTCGCCGCCCTCGATGACCGAGACGACGGCCTCACCTTCAACCTCTACGCCCGGACCTTTCTCGCCCCCGATGATCCGCCGGCGCCCGAGATGCCCGGCAACCGCAACCTGCGCCTGCGAGTTCACCAGATTCCACCTGGTTTTCTACTCCCGGTTCGTCCGACCCTCATGATCCTGCGGCTGGTGGTGGAACCCCTCCTGCGCACCTTTGACGGCAACGCCGTTGTCTTTGCTCCCAACTTTTTCCTCCACCGCGACCAGGAACCGTTCGCCAGGGCCCAGGTGGCGACGGTCCACGATCTCGCCTTCGCCATCATGCCGGAAACGGTGTCTCCGGCGACCCTTGACGGGCTCAAGAGGCACCTCCCGCGCACCCTGTTCCACGCCGACCGGCTGATTGCGGTCTCCGAAACCACAGCCGGCGAGCTGATCGACCGGCTCGGCGCCGATCGGCGCATCGTACGGACGATCCATGAGGGGGTCGACCCCGGCTTTGCGGAGGGAGACGATGATGCACCTGACGGTGTGCCATCGAGCTATCTGCTCTTCGTCTCCACCCTCGAACCACGCAAGAATGTGGCCGGAGTTCTCCGCGCATTCCGCCTGCTTGTGGAATGGGGCTATGGGGGCGACCTCGTGCTCGTGGGTCGCTGGGGTTGGCACACCGATGAGATCCGCCAGGAGCTCGATGAGTCGCCGGTACGCGGTCGCGTGCTCCACCTCGACTATGTCGATCGCCCGCGGTTGGCCATGCTCTATCGACACGCCGACGCCCTCCTGTTCCCGTCGTGGCTCGAGGGCTTTGGTCTGCCTCTGGTGGAGAGTATGGCCTCCGGTACGCCGGTTATCACCTCCGGAACCTCAGCCATGCCCGAGATCGCAGGCCCCGCCGCGGTCTACGTCGATCCATCAAGCCCGCACGGCATCGCCTCGGCAACCGCGGCCCTCCTCGCCGACCCCCAGCACAGCGAGCGGCTCGTGAGGCTAGGACGCGAACGCGCGGCGAAGTTCTCCTGGGAGCGGGCGGCACAGGCGACCGCCGCCGTCCTACGCGATGCGGCCGGGTTGTCCGTCGATGGCGAAGATGAGTATCGGGCATAGTTTGAGTTGAGAGTTTTGAGTTCTTAGTTCTTAGTTCTTAGTTCTTAGTTTTCAGATATTTCGGGTCACACGGGCGGCATTCCTAATTCCTAATTCCCACAATGTTCGGCCGTCAGGCCCACGCGTCATGTATCGCGATCCTGAGCGTCCGCCACAATATTCTCATGTCGAGGCCGAGGCTCCAGTTTTCGATGTAGTACAGGTCATGGACTATGCGCTGGCGAATCGAGGTGTCGCCGCGCAGGCCGTTGACCTGAGCCCAGCCGGTGAGACCGGCACGCACCCGGTGGCGAACGTTGTACGCCGGATACCTGCTGCGAAAACGCTCGACGAACTTCGGTTGCTCCGGACGAGGTCCGACCAGGGACATGTCGCCGCGCAGCACGTTGTACAGCTGCGGCAGCTCGTCGAGGTTGGTGCGCCGCAGAACCTCTCCGACCCGGGTCACCCGTGAGTCTCGTGTACGCGTCCAGTGAGCCTCGCCTTCTCCCTCGGCATCGGCACGCATGGATCGGAACTTGAAGAGCCGAAACGAGCGGCCGTCCAGCCCGGTGCGCACCTGGGAAAAGAAGACCGGTCCCCCGTCCTCGTTCTTGATCAGCCAGGCAATGACCGGGAAGAGCCATGAAGTTGCGAGGAGAAGGGCGACCGAACCGGTGATATCGAACCCACGCTTGACGATCTGGTTCCAGCCCTGGAGTGGAATCTGGGTCAGGTTGATCAACGGCAAGCCGTCGAGATCTTCGATGCCGGCTCGCATGACGTAATACTGGAGCACGTCCGGGACAACCTTGATGTCGACCAGCAGCTGCCCTGCGCGGCGAATCAGCTGCACCGTGCGATAGTGGGCCGCCAACGGCAGCGCGATCATCACCTGGTCGACCCCATGCTTGGCGACCACGCTCTCCAACTCATCCGTGGCGCCGAGGACGGGAACTCCTTGGATCTTGCGCTGCTGTCGGCCGGGATCATCATCGAGGAAACCGACAACCGAGAAGCCGAACTCCGTGTGGGCCTCGAGCCGCTCGACCACCTGCCTACCGAGCTCGCCGGCGCCGATCACGAGCACCCGTTGCAGGTTGCCGCCGGAACGACGGATGCGGGCGAGCCCGGCGCCTATCCCCCACCTGAACAGGCTGACGAGGACTGCATCGGTGACCGCGAAAACCGCCAGGAAAAGCCGCGAGTAGGTGAAGTCTGGCGGCCGATAGAAGGTCAGTCCCGCAGTGAGGAGAACGGTGGCGAGCATCACCGCCACCATCACCCGCATCCCCTCATCGAAGCGCGAGCGCATCCGCCGGCGGTGGTACAGACCCTGGAAGTAGAACACCACGGGGTACAGGACCAACACAACCGGCAGCAGCCGCAGGTACATGGAGAGGGGCGGCAGACCCTTTGTGACCGGATGGATCTCGAACTCGAACCGCAACCAGTAGGCCACGAAGAACGCCAGGCACGTGGCGAGAAGGTCGCCGATCAGCTGCAATACAACCTGGATCTGGCGACGGCGTTCAATCACTGTCGCGCTTCTCCAAATCCGAGCCGATCGAGCAGGAAACAGAAGCGGGTGCGGAATTGCTCGCGGGAGAATAGATCGGCACGGTGTCGCAGACTGCCGACGTCCCACTCCCGGTCAAGCACCCGTGCCGTCGCATCGACCACCGCTTCGACCGTCGACTCGTCAGCGAGCTCGCCTTCGACCCCAGCGCGGACGATATCCGCGGTGCCGGAATGAGCGAGACCCACGACCGGCGTCCCACATGCCAGGGCCTCCACCGAGACCATCCCGAAGTCCTCCACGTTGGGAACCAGCAGCGCCGCCGCACGCCTGTAGGCGGCGCGCAAATCGTCGCGGTCGAGCCAACCCAGAAACCGAACGTCGGGGCCACCGAGGCGACGCAGCGCACGCATCCTCGGCCCGGTGCCGACAATCTCCAGCTTGCGACCCAGCTTTCTCGCAACGGCAATCGCGACCTCCACCCTCTTGTACGGAACCAGGGCCGCAACCGTCAGGAGATTGTCGCCGCGCTCTCCGCCCGGCGTGAAGTATTCGGTTGCCACCGGCGGTGGGAGGACCTCGGCGGTTCGATTCCAGTAGTGCTGGATCCGCCACGCCACCAGACGCGAGTTGGCTACCAACCGGTCGACCCGGGCCGATGACACCATGTCCCACTGGCGCAGACGGGCGAAGCGGGTCTCCACGATCGGCCGCAGCACTCGCGGTATGGGGTCGAGGTACTGCGTCCGTTGATCCCAGACATAGCGCATGGGGGTGTGGACATAGCTGAGGTGGAACGCGCCGGGAGGCGGGATCACTCCTTTGGCCACGGCATGCGAAGTAGAGATCACGAGCTCCGCGTCGGGAAACGCGAAGGATTCCGCCGCCGCCGGCATCAATGGCAAGAGGTAGCGCCAGCGACGTCCGCCGAAGGAAAGAGCCTGCAGCCACGAGGTTCGAATCGGATGCTCCTCGAGAAGCGGCGCCACGCTGCCGGTTCGGTGGACCAGGGTGTAGATCGGAGCATCCGGGAACAGACGAGCGATATCATAAAGAACCCATTCCCCGCCCCGCATGCCGGTCATCCAGTCGTGCACCAAAGCAACCCGCAATCAGACCTCCCCGAGCGCCAGCCGATACACGGCCACCGTCTCCTCCACCGTCCGATCCCAACTCATGGAGTCCGCCTTTTTCCGCCCCGCATCGATCATGCGACGGCGCAACGGATCATCCACCAACACACGTTCCAAGGCTTCGGCCACCTCATCCACCTCGAGCGGGTTGACCAACCGGGCGGCGCCCTCGCCGAGCTCGCTCATGGCGCCGAGATTGGAGGTCACCACCGGCAGCCCGGCACACATGGCCTCAAGAACCGGTAAGCCGAAACCCTCGTAGAGCGACACGTGCAAGAGCACCGCGGCCACATGGTACAACGCATGCAGATCATCTCTGCTGACCCTCCCCAGCAGTCGAACGCGATTGCCGAGACCGAGACGTTCCGCACGCTCTTTCAGCCGGCTTTTTGAATCCGCACCACCCAGGAAAACCAACTGGCCCGGTATCCTGCGCTCCCGTACCGCCAGGTGGTAGGCCCGCAACACCAGGTCGAGATTCTTGTGCGGCTTGTCGTTGGCGACCACCAGGATCAGCGGCGATCGCAGCCCATGGTCAGCCTTGAGCTTCTCCAGTACCTCTTTTTCCGGACGCTGGGCAAGGATCGGATCCACGCCGTTGGCAATCACCGTTATCCGCTGACGATCGGCGGAAAAGAGATTGACGAGGTCCCGCCGTGAGGAACGCGATACCGTGATCACCCGCCGAGCGCGGCGAAGGGATGAGCTGATCATCAATCGGAGGTAGAGCCTCGACAAATGCGGCCGGTTCTCCGGTGGATAAAAGAGTTGGATCAGATCGTGGATCGTGACGACAGATGGCTTCGGTACGAGGCGTGGTGCGACGTAGTGGGGAAAATGCACCAGATCGACTCGTTCCCGCCAAAGCGCGGCCGGTAGCTGAACGTGTTCGCCGATCCCGTAGCCCCGCGCCGAGGTCGTGATGATGCGCGCGCCGGGTGCGAGGGCTGCAACCCGTTCCTCGTGCCCGGAGCGCGTCAGCACCGTGAGGTTGACGTCGGAACGCGTGTCCAGACCACGGAGCAGCGCGCGCACATAGGTGCCGATTCCGAAATCGGTGAGCTTCCGCCCATCGAGCACCACTTTCAATCCCATGCCGCCATTGTAGCCGCACCGGCGAGCGGAGGTGCGGACGCGCACTGGAGCTGGCGCAGGATCGTCAGCAACCCGTCCAACAACCCCTTCTGGTGGGTGATCGGAGATCAGCGAGTCATGCCAAGACACAAAGACGCAGTGGATAAATCATAGATCGTTTCCGTCCGCCCCTTTTCTCCTGTTCTCCTCGGTCCCGATAGCTATACTGAGGTCCATGGCATGGTGGCCTCCGTATAACGCACGTTTCGGATCGGGAGAACGATGAAGACCGCGCTGGTGATCCCATCTCTTGGCGCTCCCTCCCTGGACGCATGCCTTCAGGCTGTCGAACAGTTGCATCCCGCACCTGACGAGGTGCTGTTGGTGCTGTCGGGAGAGCGATCAGGCACTCTACCCACTCGCTCCTTACCGGCCCTTCGTTTTGATCACCGGCTGGGCTTCGCGGCCGCCGCCAACGCGGGCATCACCGCCGTATGGCGGCGCGCAGACGCTGTGGCCCTACTCAATGACGATGCCCTCCCACACACCTCATGGCTAGGGCGTCTGGCGGCCGCTCTCGACAGCAACCCCGGGCTCGCGGCAGTCCAGGGCACGGTCACCGACGGCACCGGCGACGCGGTAGACGGCAGGGGCATTCTCATCAACCGCTGGGGGTTGCCGGAACAGGTGGATCGCGGCATCGAAGCTGTCGCCGGGGCGAAGTCCCCGGTGAACCGAACCGCGGTCTCCGCCACTGCCGCCCTCTTTCGCACCCAGGCCCTCCGCGCCACCGCACTTGCAGGGGGGGCGGTGTTCGATCCCCTCTTCGACAGCTACCACGAGGATGTGGACCTCGGGCTTAGGCTGCTTCGACTCGGATGGCGGTCACAATGGGTCCCCAATGCTCGTTGCCGCCATCTCGGGTCGTCGACCGGCGCCCGCTTGAGCTGGCGCCACCCCTGGTGGCTGCTCGCCAACCCCTGGCGGGTCGCGGCCGGAAACCTCCGACCATGGGCTACCCTTCGCCTGCTGCCCCGCACCGCCTGGGGCGAGCTCCGGGCCCTTCCGCGCCTGAGCCGGCAAAATCCGCGTGCGCCGCTTGCGTCCGTTGCCGTCATCCTCGCGCTGCCGGCCATGATCGCGAGCGGATGGCGCCGGGTGACGCCGGGGGAGCGGCTGAAGACCCTCCCGCTGGGAACATCGTGAACCCGGCGGTGCAAGCCGTGATCGTGCGCTGGCGCGGCGGCGATGAGGTCAGCCGGTGTTTGAGGTCGCTTCTCGATTTCGGGGGGCCGCGTCTCGAGCGCGTCGTCATGGTGGACTCGGGGTCGGGCGATGGTGGCGCCAAACGGCTGGCGGCCGAGTTTCCCGACGTCAGCGTCATCGCCCTGGCCGAGAACCACGGGTTTGCCCACGCCGCCAACCGCGGCGCCACCGAGGGCGAAGCGCCGCTGCTGCTCGTCCTCAACCCCGACACCGAAATCATGCCCGGAGCACTCGAGGCTCTCGCGTCAATGCTCGATGAACGGTCACAGGTAGCAGGCGCGGTACCGCTGCTCGAGGACATCGACGGCAGCTCGCAACATCGATGGCAACTGCGAAACCTCCCTACGGTCTCCAGGCTCGCTCGCGGTCTCCCCGGGGCGCCTGCGTTCTCAGCGCCACCAACGAGGCCGGTCGAGATCGCGCAGCCGGCCGCCGCCGCCTGGTTGGTGCGACGATCCGTGTGGGAGGCCCTCGGCGGACTCGATCCGACCTTCGCGCCGGCCTGGTGGGAGGACGTCGATTTCTGCGCCCGCCTCCGGGCTCGTCTCGGCAGTGAGGCGTTTCCGTACGACGAGGGGTTTGTGGTCCAAACGGCCGCACACCTGCGCCACGTCGGGGGAACGAGTGTGGCCGCCCTCGGTGACGACGCCTTCCTCACCGCGTACTACCGCAACCTCCTCCACTACACGGCCCGGCATCATCCCGGGCGCCTCGGTCCCATTCGCCGCACTCTGCGACTCAGCCTGGCGTGCAGGGCGCTGGCGCGGCCCGCGAGGCGTCAGGCCTACAGGACCGCGATGAAGGTGACGGCGCGCGATCCGCGGTAGCTCGATCGCCGGAACCCCCCCCACTCCGTCAACGGGTCTCGACGAGATCGAGGCGGAGACCGAGGTGACGGTAGTCGTGCCCGGAGCCGTGGAGGGCGGGTTGGAAGGTGGGCGTGCGGATCTCGATCAGCGCAGGGCCCTCGCCCTGCGGAATATCGAACCAGCGGCTCGTCCCCCAGCCTCCCGGCAGGCTTGAATCACCGACGTGAACGCCGCGAACGAAGACGCTGACCGGCAGCGGCTTCCGTGGGTTTCCACCCCTCGACCATACGAAGCGGACCTGCGTGCCCTGCCGGACCAATATCCTGGCGCTGCGGCCGGTCCACCGGAAACTCCGTCCTTCCGCCTGCTCGGGAGAGTAGCAACCCGCCACCAGAAGATGATCATCCGTCCCGAGATCGAGTCGGTCGGAATCCGTGTCGTCCCTTCTGCCGACACCGAAGAGCCGAAAACTCGAGCGTCGCGGGGCCGCCGCTTGAAGTGGCGGGGCGGTCGTCACCCGGATGGCTCGCCGAACTTCACCGACGATCTCCACGACGCCCGACTCGCGTCGATCGCCCGTGAGCACCAGGGCGCCGGGATGCCGGTCGAGAAAGTCCTCGATCTTGACAAGGGTGCCCGCCGGACGCATATCCAGACAGAACACCGGCTTGCCGTCGAGGAGGAAATAGGGGGCATACCGCCACGCCGGCCCCATGGCGAGGACCGCTTTTCCGCCTGGGATGACCTCCTCGAGCTCCGCCAGCGTGCCCAAGAAACCGTCTCCCTGCCGCACCAGAACCGCGGAGCGTTGAACCCACAGGGCCGGGAAAACCGCACCGGCAAGGAGCAGGCCGACGATCGCGGCCGCAACCGGCCGTGCCGCCGGCGACGCCTGATGAAAAACCCGCGCCGACCGGCGAGCCAGATACGTCAAGAACAGGGCGCCGAGAGGCACGGTCACCGGAAGGTAGCGCCGGGCGGCGAACGGGTAGAACGGCGAGTCGCCGCTGCCGAGGAAGAGGTAGAGGCTGAGGAGAACGAACACGAAGGCCGGGAACACGAGCCAGGCGACGCGCCGGCGCCACAGGTACCAGACCAGCCCGACTGCGGCGCCCCAGACCACCAGGCGACCGCTGAGCGCCGCGTAGTCGCGCAGGAGGTTCCCATCGGTGGAGTTCCACAGGAACATGAGCGCCGCAACATACAGCCCGGCGAGGCCCAAAGGCGCCACCCTGGCCACCCTGGACCACACCACGCGCAGGAGCAGGATTCCCCCGCATCCGATCAAGACGAGCTTGAAACCGGACAGGATCATGAGCTGGCCGAAATGGTTCTCGAGGTGGGGCGCGGCCAGCCAGGCGCCGAGGACAAACGCCGGCATGAGGAGGGCGGGAAAGACCGCCGCCGCTCTGAGGTGGCGGCGGGGCAGAAAAACGACGAAGATGACCACCGCCCCCACCACCGCCCAGGCGAAGAACTTGGTGAGGATCGCGAGCGCCAACAGAACCGCCGGCATCACCGCCGCGCGCGGCGTCGGCGCGCGCAGGAAGAGCACCATCCAGAGAAGCCAACCGGCCAGGATGCCGGCGAGAAAAATCTCGGCGCTCGGGTACTTGAGAAAGATCAGGAACACGGGGTTGAGGAGGATCACCGCCAGCCCCACGAGCCGCCAGGAGCGACCCACGAGGAGGCGGAAGAGCGCATCGTAACCGAGCAGGATCATGAGGGCGCCGAGGAGATTCGCTGCCAGCACGCCGCGGATCCCCAACCAGGTCCCGAAGATCGCGCCCCAGACCGGAAAGAGCGGAAAGAACTGGGGCACGACCCGCCGCCCCCGGACAATGAACCCCGGCGCCACCTCCTGCCACGGCCTGACATAGGGCGGTTCGTACACGACCAGATCCACGGGAATATCCGCCGGGATCACCTCGTCGAGGGACCAGTCCCAGCGGCCGGTCTCGGCCAGATGAAGGGCCGAGATCGTGTAGACGCCGGCATCTCCGGTCGCGTCGAACGGCTCGCCCGAAGTCAGCATGGCGAACACGACGACCACCGCCAGCATGAGGATGATCGGGAGATGCCTCTTCAGCTCCAGGGAAGGCCAGTGACGGGAGTGTATCCGGATCAGGAGGAGGGGCGACTCGAGGGCAGCGAGCAATGGCGCGCTGAAGTGGCCCACCATCATGAGTGCCAGACCGAGAACCGAGGTCACTCCCACACTCGCGAAGACCACGAATGGGAGGCGGAGCCGCCGCGGATAGCCTCGAGGGAGCAGAGAGTAGCCGGGTACCAGGAGGAGGATGGGGATCAGTATGAAGGCTAAACCTGGGCTCATGTCGAACTATAGTACACGTCAACCGGAACGCCGAGCGGGAAATGGGTGTGGTTTGAACCGGGGCGCCATCGCACCCGGCGCGGATTTTTCCGGTCATGCGGCAGGTCTGTGGCAAGATGGCCGCGTGGTCGAGCCGTACTCCATTGTCATCGTGACTTTCAACCATGCCGACACACTGCCGGCATGTTTGGCGGCTGTGGCGCGTCTCGAGCCCGCGCCCGAGCGGATACTGCTTGTGGACAACGCCTCCACGGATGGGTCGGTCGAGATCGCCGCCGGGCCGGCTGATCATCTCGCGATCGAGATCATCCGCGAAGATCGCAACACCGGTTTCGCCGCCGCCGCCAACCGCGGCATCAAATCAACCGGCGAACCATGGATCCTGCTCCTCAACCCCGATTGCGCACCGCGGCCCGACTTTGTTCGTCGCCTCCTGGAGGCGGTGGCGGGCCCTCCGGAGGCCGCCCGCATCGGCGCCGCGACCCCGAAGCTGCTGCGCGCAGAGGGCGCCGAGCTCGAGTCGACAACAGTCATCGATGCGGCAGGAATGCTCGTCACCTGCTCCGGACGCCACCTCGACCGCGGCGCCGGCGAGCCCGACGGCGAGATCTTCAACTCTACGGCATGGGTCTTCGGGGGCACCGGCGCCGCCATCCTTCTTCGCCGCGAGGCGCTGGATGACATCGCCTATTCCGACAACGAGATCTTCGCGGAATCGTTCTTCGCCTACCGCGAGGACGCCGAGCTCGCGTGGCGGCTGCAGCTGCGCGGCTGGCGCTGTCTCTACGCGCCGCTCGCGGTTGCGGCCCACCGCCGCGGTTTCCGGCCAGAAGCCGGACGGCACGGACACTCCGAGATCAACCACCACTCGGTCCGCAACCGCTTCCTACTCCGGGCCCACTGCGCCGATCTCGGCTGGCACCTGCGCTGCCTACCGTGGTGGTTGGCGCGCGACCTGATGGTCGTCGGCGCGTGCCTGACGGTGGAACGCAGCTCCCTGGCCGGCCTCGCTGAGGCGTGGCAGTTGCGCGGTGATGCCCGGCGGCGGCGGCGCTGGGTGCAGGGGCGGCGCCGGGTCTCGCAACGACAGATGGCGCGCTGGTTCCGTAAACGGGGAGAGGTGGAGGAGGTCGACGCCCCGTGAAGCTGGCGATCATTGGAACCCGGGGCGT
>CAYPBC010000010.1:0-19239 GCA_964408845.1 uncultured Thermoanaerobaculia bacterium | reverse complement strand
CTCGCCTCACTGGTTGCCGATGCTCAGGACAGCGACAGATTCGCAGGCCGCCCTCGCTACGAAACCCGGTGAGAAGAGCGGGCTAATCCGGCGCGGTGTGCAGTTGACTCGGTGTCGCGGAATACCACATTGATGTTTTCGGTTAATTTGTTGTCGATTGTCGCGTACAACGAACACGCGACATCGTCGCTGTATCGTATTTGACTATGGGAAACATACCCTCTCGTCGCCTGGTGCTGCTCGGCCTTGTCGGTCTCGTCGCCTTCGCGAGCCCCGGCCCGACTGCCGCCGTCTTCTGCATTGCCGACAACGGCCACGCGGCGGTTGAGGTGTTGGCGAGCCCCTGCTGCGAGGACGGCGCGGCGCCCGCCGGGCCGGCAGTGACTCTCGCACCTCCCGATGTGGATCACCGGAACGCAGACTGCGGTCCATGCGTCGATCTGCAGCTCACCTCGCCGTCGAACCTGGAGACGCCGGCAAAGGCCGTGGCGCCGGGACACGACACCCCCACGCTCCGTGCCGCTGCTCCCGCAGCGTGTGCGCCGAGCCGGACGTCGACACGACCCGGCAACGATCTCCCGGCACCTCCGTTTTCGCGCGAGCTTCTCGCCTCAGTCGTCCTCCTGATCTGATCCTCCTCACAGATTGAATTCGGCCCGCAGCGTCTTTCTGAGACGCCGATCAGGCTCTGCCCGAAACCCATCTGCGAGGAAGAACATGAACGTACGACCACTGATCATCCCTGTGCTGATCCTGGCCTCAGCACCATTGACATCAATCGCACAAACCACCGGTGGCGGAGAACCAGCCGGCGAGCTGACGCTCCAGCAGGCCGTCTCGACTGCGCTGACCCTGAGCCCGACCCTGGCCGCGGTAGCGCTCGGCGTACCGGCAGCCGAGGGGCGGCTCGAACAGGCCGGTGTTTACGCCAACCCGGAGCTCGCCATCGAGGTCGAGAACTTCGGCGGCAGCGGTGAGTTCGACGGGTTCGACGCCACCGAGACCACATTTGCCTTCAGCCAGCCGTTGCTACTCGGCGGCAAGATTGCCGGTCGCAAAGGAGTCGCCGAGGCGGACTTGGCGCTCGCAACCCGCGACCTCGAAGCGGTCCGGCTGGATGTCATCGCACGGGCGACCATCGCTTTCAACAACGTCATCGTGGCTCAGGAACGAGTGCGGCTGACCGAGGAGCTGGCCGAGCTGGCAAAGAGCTTCGGGGATACCGTTCGCGCACGCGTCGAGGCCGGCAAGGTGTCGCCGGTCGAGGAGATTCGTGCGCGCGCCGCCGTCGCCCGGGCGCGGGTCGACGTCGCAAAGTCGAAGCGGGCGCTGGCGGCCACCAGGGTCCGACTGGCGGAAACCTGGGGTTCGAGCGACCCACAGTTTAGCCGCGCCGTCGGCCGGCTGTCCCCACCCTCCCTTCCACCGCCCCGCGCCTCTCTCGATGAAATGCTCCTGCAAACGCCGGAGATGGAGCGGCTGACCGAAGAACTCGATCGTCGAGAGCAGATGATCAAGCTCGAAAAGGCGCGCGGCGTCCCGGATCTGAAGCTGACTCTCGGGCCGCGGAACTACCAGGAAACCAGCGGCTGGGCATGGGTTGGCGGTGTGTCGATGCCGCTGCCGATCTTCGACCGCAACCAGGGCGCCCACCGGGCCGCCGAGTTCGAGCTCGAACGCACGCGGCACGAGGTTGCCGCCAGGCGAGCCGCTCTCGAGAGCCGTCTTTCCCGAATCCTGGAGAGATTGCGTGCTGCCGGTGACGAGGCGCGGTCCTACGAAGCAGAGATCGTGCCCGCCAGCGCCGAGGCCTTCGAGGCCATGTCCCTCGGCTTCCGGGAAGGCAAGTTCGGCTTTCTCGAGGTCCTCGACGCCCAGCGCTCGCTCTTCGAGGCGAGCCTGTTGCATCTCGAAAGCCGGCAGAGGTACGCCGCGGCCGGGACGGAGCTCGAGCGGCTGGTTGGCCGATCGCTGATTGGCGACCACGAACCGCTCCCCACCCAAGATCCCCAAGGAGAAAGACGATGATCACGAAGTACATCACGCGATGCCCGGTCGTGGGTCTGATGCTCGCACTCTTGCTCATTGGCGGCGGCTGCGGCGGTGGGGCCACCGACGAGGAGGAGGTCCCTGCGCACAAGACCGCCGAAGGACACACCGACGAGCGACTCGTCCGCTTCGACATGGATGACCTTGGCGCCCTTGGCATCGAGCTCGAGACCGCCGGTCCCGGACTTATCGGCGTCACCATCGAGCTGCCGGGTGAGGTCCGGGTCAACGGCGACACTGCTGCCCACGTCGCGCCACGGGTGGGCGGTGTTGTCCGCTCAGTCTTCAAGAGCCTCGGTGACCGCGTTCGTGCCGGCGAGCTGATGGCGATTCTCCAAAGCCGGGAGCTGGCCGACACGAAGGCCACGTTTCTCGCGGCGCACGAGCGACTCGATCTTGCCCAGGCCCTCTTCGAGCGCGAGGAGCGCCTGTGGAAACAGAAGATCTCGCCCGAGCAGGACTACCTGGACGCGCGCAACACCCTCGCGGAGGCTCGGATCGAGCTCCGTGCGACCGAGCAAAAGTTGCATGCGCTGGGTTTTACCCAGGAGGAGCTCAACGATCTGCCGGACCAGCACGACGCCAACTTCACCGAGAACCGGGTCACAGCGCCCTTTGACGGCACGGTGATCGAGAAGCACATCACCCTCGGCGAGACGATCGCGGCCGACCAATCGGTGTTCACCATCGCCGATCTCTCGACGGTGTGGATCGACCTCTCGGTCTACCAGAAGGACCTCGGAAAGATCCGCGGCGGCCAGAAAGTTGCAATCACCGCCGCCCCCCACGAGGCGCACGCGACAACCACGGTCATCGACTTCGTGCAACCGCTGGTCGGCGAGGCGACTCGGACCGCGCTCGCGCGCATCATCATGCCCAACCCGGACGGTCGTTGGACCCCGGGGACCTTTGTCACCGGCTCGGTCGTCCGCGAGGAGGTCGCGGTCGCGGTGCGGGTCCCGAACACCGCCATCATCCCCCTCGACGACGAGGAATCGGTGATCTTTGTGCAAACACCGGAAGGCTTCGTGCCGCGACCGGTCCGCACCGGTCGCAGCAACCACCGTTTCGTCGAGGTGCTCGCCGGCCTCGAGCCCGGCGAGCGGTACGTCGCCGAAGGCGCATTTTCACTCAAGGCCGAGCTTGGCAAGGACGCGTTCGGCGACGGCCATGGGCACTGATCATGATTGAACGACTAACTCGCGGCATCCTCACGAACCGCATCCTGGTCCTGGTCCTGGTGGTGCTGGTGATGGCGGCCGGCTTTCTCAGTTACGGGCAGCTACCCATCGACGCGTTCCCGGACGTGTCTCCCAACCTGGTGCAGGTCTTCACATTGACCGAGGGCCTGGCGCCCGAAGAGATCGAGAAGTACGTCACCTTCCCGGTCGAGGTCGCCATGACCGGGCTACCCCGAGTCGACCACATCCGTTCGGTCTCCAACTTCGGCCTCTCCGTGGTCAACGTCTACTTCGAGGATGACGTCGACATCTACTTCGCGCGCCAGCTCGTGGGCGAGCGACTGCAGGAGGCGCGCGAGGAGATCCCCGAGGGCTTCGGCGATCCGCAGATGGGGCCGATCTCGACCGGAATGGGCCTGGTCCTCTTCTATTACCTCGAGGACTCCACCGGACAGTACTCGCTCGAGGAGCTGCGCACGATCCAGGACTGGCTGATCAAGTTCCACCTCCAGACCGTGCCCGGCGTCACCGAGGTCCTCGGGATCGGCGGCTGGGAGAAGCAGTTCCAGGTGGTCGTACGCCCGGACGCCCTTTTGCGATATGACGTCACCCTGCCTGAGGTCCTGGATGCGATCCGGGCCAACAATCTCAACGTCGGCGCCCAGTTTATCGAGCGCAACGCCGAGGAACTCGTCGTGCGTTCGGTGGGTCTCGCCACCGGCATCCCCGATCTCGAACGGATCGTCGTCAAGACCGTCGACGGAACGCCGGTGTTCGTCGGAGAGCTGGCAAACGTCGAGGTCGGCGGCGCGATTCGCCGCGGCGTGCAGACCAGAAACGGCGTCGGCGAGGTCGTTTCCGCCCAGGTGGTCAAGCTCTTTGGCGCCAACTCCTCGACCGTCATCGGCGCCGTCGAAAAGCGCCTCGAGGAAATCAACACGATCCTCCCCGAAGGCATCCGGATCGTGCCGTACTACGAACAGAAGAGCCTTGTCGAGGCCTGCGTCCGTACCGTGACCCGAGCGCTGATGCTCGGCATTGGCCTGGTCGTACTGGTGCTGCTGGTGTTCATGGGCGGGATCCGTCCGAGCATCGTGGTCTCGATGGCGATCCCGTTCTCGGTGCTATTCGCCATGATCGGCATGCGGGTCTTTGGGATCTCGGCCAATCTGATGTCCTTCGGCGGGCTGGCGATCGCGATCGGAATGATGGTCGATGGCACCATCGTGGTGGTCGAGAACATCGACCGCATGCTGCGAGAGGCGCGACCCGAGGAGGGACGCCTCGAGGTCGTGGCCCGTGCTGCGGCCGAGGTCGCTCGCCCAATCTTCTTTGCGATCATCATCATCGTCATCGTCTTCCTACCGCTGTTCACCCTTCAAGGAGTCGAGGGTAAGATGTTCCGGCCGTTGGCCTACACGGTCGCCCTGGCGATGTTCGGCTCGCTTGTTTACACCATGTTGGCGGCGCCGATTCTCGCCTTCGGATTGATGCGCCGCCCGAGGCCCGGAAAGACAAGCACCAGCGACCGCATCGTGCGCGCGCTCCAGCGCCCCTACGGTCCGTTGGTCAAGTTCTTCGTCGGCCGCCGGAGGGCGGCGGTCGTCCTGGCTCTAATCCTCCTGCTCCTCGGCGGGATTGTCGTGCCCCGTCTCGGGTCCGAGTTCACCCCAACCCTACAGGAGGGGACGCTCATCCTCCGCCTCACCATGGCGCCGTCGATTGCGCTCACCGAGAGCACCCGGGTCGTCACCCGGGTCGAACGGCGGCTGATGGAGATCCCCGAGATGGAAGGCGTGGTCACCCGCATCGGCCGCGGCGAGATCGGCGCCCACACCGATCCGGTGAACAGCGGCGAGATGTTCCTGCTCCTGAAACCGCGCGACCAGTGGCGCTTCGACTCCCAGGAGGAGCTCGAGGCTGCCATCCGCGCACAGGTCGGCGATATCCCCGGGGTTCTCACGAACTTCACCCAGCCGATCGCAATGGCGGTGGACGAGCTGTTGGAGGGCGTGCGCGCCGAGCTCGCCATCAAGCTCTTCGGCGAGGACCTCGACGTGCTCATCGACAAGGCCGACGAGATCGCGGAGGTCATCGGGCGAGTGCGCGGGGCGGCCGACCTCCAGGTCGACCAGGCCACCGGCACGCCGCAGCTCCTGATCCAGGTCGATCGCGAGGCCATCGCCCGCTACGGGGTCAACGTCGACGACGTGCAGTCGGTGATCAGCGCCGCGGTCGGCGGTGAGATCGCCGGCCAGGTCTTCGAGGGCGTGCGGAGGTTTGACATCCTCGTCCGCTATCCCGAGCGCTATCGCGGCACACCGGAGGCGATCGCCGCGATTCTCGTGCCCACTCCGGACGGTTACAACATTCCGCTGTCGCAGCTCGTCAGGATGCGCGAGATTGTCGGATCCCGCCAGATCACGCGCGAAAACGGGCAGCGTTTCATCACCATCCAGTGCAACGTTGTCGATCGCGACATCGGCAGCTTCGTTGCCGAGGGCCAGCGGGCCATCGAGCGTGACGTCGACCTCCCGCCTGGCTACCTGGTGACGTGGGGCGGTCAGTTCCGACTCCAGCAGGAGGCCAACCGCCGGCTCGCATTGGTGGTTCCGATCACCCTGTTGCTGATCTTCATCCTCCTGTACTCGAGCTTCAACTCGCTGCGCTCCTCGGCGCTGATCCTGCTCAACATCCCGCTCGCCCTCGTCGGCGGCGCCGTCGCCCTGTGGATCTCCGGCCAGAACCTCTCTGTCCCCGCCTCGGTCGGCTTCATCGCCCTCTTCGGAATCGCGCTCGAAAACGGAATGGTGCTCGTCACCTACCTGAACCAGCTCGTACGGGAGGGAGTACCGGTCATCGAAGCCTCCGTCCGCGGTGCCATGCTGCGCCTACGGCCGGTGCTGATGACGGCCATCACCACCGCCCTCGGCCTGATCCCGCTGCTCCTGTCCTCGGGCACCGGCAGCGAGGTCCAGCGGCCGCTGGCAACCGTCGTCATCGGTGGCCTCGCCACATCGACCGTCCTCACCCTGCTCGTGCTGCCGGCCATCTACCCGTGGTTTGCGGAGCGTCCTGCCGAGATCGAGCTGTGACCGCGAAAGAGCCACCTCCGGGGCCACGTTCCGCCACCGGGTTTCGCCGCGTGGCCGGCGAGGTGGTGAGGAGGCGGCTTAACCCAATCGGTCGAGTACCTTCCGCATCTTCTCCTCGACCTGCTCGGCGATCGGCGTGACATCCGGATTGTCGACCAGGGAGAAACCGGCGGTGGGCTTGAAGGCGGCGACGATCACACCGCCCCCCTCGCGGTCCAACACTACCACGTTGCAGGGCAGGAGGACGCCGAGCAGAGGCTCGCCGCTCAAGGCCTGGTGCGCGAGCTCGGGATTGCACGCGCCGAGGATGACATAGCGTTTGAAATCCAGGTCGAGCTTCTTCTTGAACGTCGCCTTGACGTCGATCTCGGTGAGGACGCCGAAGCCTTCCTCGGCGAGCAGCTCGGTGGTGCGTTCAACCGCCCGGTCGTAGTCCATCTCGGGCAGCTCCTTGACGAGTGCGTATCGAATTTCCATCTCCTGCCTCCGTTGTCGGGTCGGGCGGCGGATCAAACCGCCGCCCGGGCCTGATTTTACACCCTATCCCTCGCCACGGAGAGAGTGGATCTTCATCGCCAATCCCACCAGGACCAGAGCGATAAAGACCAGCGAGATCATGAGCCCCCTGCGGCGAAACACAAGCTCGTCAAGACCCGCCTGGGCGGAGACGAGGGCGTTCTCCACGTGCTCCAGGCCTTCGGCGTGAATCGCGTCGAACTCGGTTCCCTCTCCGGTCGCGAAACCGTGGACCAGGACCTCGAGCTCGATCTGCGAATCAACCGCCTGATCGATCTCGGCGAGGGCGTCGCGGACCTCGACCCCACCTTGCCGCGCCGTCAGCACCATGCGTTCCGCCCGCGCCGTCAACACGGTGAGCTCGCGCATGTTCGACAGCAGCTGCCGGCTCGTACCCATACCTCTCGGGGATTCTGCCAGCAAGGGATCCATCGAGTGGCAGTCGCCGCACCGCACGACTCGCTCCTCGACCTCCTCGCCCGTGATGGGGTCCGTATATGAAAAGGTCGTCGTGCCGATTCGAAACTTGACGAAGAGACGTTCGAACTCGGGCTTCAACCACCGTGTGGCGACGCCATCTTCCTGACCCGCGACCGTGTGATACTCGAGCTGAAGGGCGCGGCGCACGAGCTCGTTGAAGCGCTCTTCTCCCTCGAGATCTTCCGTCTCGAGCGAGAGCTTCTGCACCATTCTTTCGTAGTTCTCCTGTCGCTTCTTGGGCTCCGGGAAGTCCTCCGTCAGAGACCCGATCGGCTCGTGGCAGAAGGCGCACGGCGTCGCCGGAAGCGGTTCGAGCTGAGCGATGCGGGGACGGATCACTGCGTGGTTGCCGTGGCAGGTGACGCACTCGGTGAAGGCGTGAACGCTTGTGACCTCGGCAGCCCGATCGGGTGGCTCGTGGCACGAAGTACAGCCCTCTTCCCCGGCGTCCGCGAGCAGCTCATTGTGCCCTTCGAACCCTTCTTGCTTGGCGCTGGCTCTGAACAGCGCGGCCTCACGGCCGTGGCACTGGCCGCAGACAAAGGCGATCGAATCGAGTCCGGGCGGCGTCGCGCCGTGGTTGCCGTGACAATCGTTGCAGGTCGGCGCAGACAGGTCGTCGCGGTCGAACATCGCGGCGGCATGAACGCTGCGACGCCAGCGCGCCTGCTGATCGATCGGTAGCGGCTGACCGTTCTTCAGCGTCACGCCTGCCATGCGGACCGGGTCGGAGTGGCACCGGCCGCAGGTGTCGGCAACCCGTCTTGGGTAAACCGGCGAGCTCGCGTCGCCGGCGGCAAGGATGGGGTGCACGCCATGGCAGTCGACGCAGGTCGCCACTTTTGTATTGCCGTCGCGCAGCGCCCGTCCGTGGTTGCTCGTCCAGTACTCTGATTCCTGGTCCACCCGCGCTCCCGGGTTGAACCTCTTCATGAACATCGGATCGGAGTGGCAGCGGCCGCAAAAGGATGGGGTGCCGGGCCTATCGGGCGCCCCGAGATAGGGATTCTCCCTGAAGTCAGGATCCATCGCCCCTTCCGGGTCGTCGGCAAACACCGGATCGGGGTTGCCGCCGTGGCAGTCGTGGCAGCCGAGATCCACGTCGGCGTGAACGCCTTCCCGCCAACCCTCGACGATCTCGAAGAGCTCGCCCTCGAAGTAGTCCCCGTCTCCGTGACACGAGATGCACGAAGTCGTTTCAGCCGCTCGTGACGCATCGGCGACGAAGAGCAGCGCGAACACCACAACGGAGATTTTCAGCTCTCGCATCTCAGTCTCCCCGATTTCCGTGTCGCGTCACCCATGCCAGCACGGCCATCAACCCGAGGGCGCCAAAGGCAATCAGGATCGGGACCGCTGAGGCATATGCCCACGCCGTCATGCCGACAATAAACACCACGGTGATCGCCCCGATGATGGAGAACACCCGGGCTTTCCAGCCCTGCGCCGGACCACGGTCCAGAAACGGCACCAGCACCAGCAGGAGACCACCGAGGCCGAACCCGACGATCGGGATCACCTCGTACTCGATCCCCAGGATCTCGCCGCCCGGAATGAGCTTCAGGGTCTGGAACATGAACATGAAATACCACTCGGGCCGGATGCCCTCGTATGCCGGCATGAATGGATCGGCCTTCTGGCCGAGCTCCCACGGGAACAGGGCGGCCAGCGCAGCCAGGACGCCGAGAGCGAGGGTCCAACCAAACAGGTCCCGAAGAACGAAGTGGGGGAAGAACCGCATGGGTCGGCGCCGGCTCGCCTCTTCTTCGAGAGGTGGAGGGGTGCTCATCCCCTGCAGTTGTACGAGCAACAGATGGATACCGAGGACGAGCCCGGTGAGCGCCGGCAGAATAGCGACGTGCCAACCGTAGAATCGCGACAGGGTTCCTCCGGTGATCCGGTCGCCGCCACGGAGAAAGCGAAGCATCCACTCCCCGACCACCGGCACCACGCCCGCGATGTCGGTTCCGACCTTGGTCGCGAAGAACGATAGCTGATTCCACGGCAAGAGGTAGCCGGAGAACCCGAAGCCCATGGCGAGGAACAGGAGCATGCACCCGGTAACCCACGTCAGCTCCCGGGGCGGCCGGTAGGCCTGGGCGAAGAACACGGTCGCGAGATGGACGAACGCAAAGAAGACCATCAGATTGGCCGACCACGAGTGGATGGAGCGGATCAACCACCCGAACGGTACGCTCGTCATGATGAACTCCACCGACTCGAAGGCCGCCTCCGCCGACGGCCTGTAATAAAGCATCAGCAAGATCCCCGTCACGACCTGGACCATGAAGAAGAACAGGGTCATACCGCCGAGGTAATAGATGACCGAGGCCCGATGGACCGGCACCTCCTTGTGAAGGGCGGCATCGACAACCGAGGAGATATTGAGCCTTTCGTCAAACCACTCGTACACCCTGGTAATTCGTTCACTCATGACTCATGCCCTCGAGATGACGATGGTCTCGGGCCGGCCGGGCCCATTCGCGACCAGGTTGACGTCGAACGACTCCAGGGGTTTTGGGGGAGGACCGCCGATGTTGATGCCATGAAGGTCATACTCACCGTTGTGGCAGTTGCACCAGATGCGCCCGTGGTTTTCCTGGTACTCGACGATGCACGCGAGGTGGGTGCAGACCGCGGAGAACGCCCGGAACTCACCGTCCGGCGTTCGAATGAGGATGACCGGATCGGCGCCGAAGCGCACGATCTTGAAGTCATTTTCCACCAGATCCGGGTCGTTGGTGAGACCGGCCTCCACCTGATTGGTGGCGGCCTCCGCCATGTCCGGTGGGCTCACGAATCGGATCATCGGATAGAAGATCAGGGCAACCAGCCCCCCGATGGATGTTCCGAGGAACCAGTTGAGGAACCGACGTCGGCCATTGCCTTCGGCGCCGTGGATCACAGACTCCGAATCCGCCATCATCTTCCTCCCGCGCTCGCGCTATGCACCGTTTCGTTCTGCGATAACTTATACCACTATTCGTCACCCGCACAATCGAGCAATGGACATCAGGAGAAACAAACTCCTTACCCGCGACAACCTGCCGAGTGTGATCTGGCCGGCGACGGGCGTTATACTCGGTGCATGGACCGAGAAGCTCGACTTCACGACATCTTCGCCGAATATGGCCTGTTGGCGATTTACCTGTTCGGATCTCGTATAGAAGACGGCGTGCGGCGGGTTCGGGGGGAAAACATAGATGGCGCCGGCTCCGATCTCGACGTCGGGTTCTTCGGGCGCAGAGGAGCCATTGCCGCCGCCCGGCTGGGCTCGTTGCAGGCAGCCCTGGAGGATCTGTTCGCTCCGCTGCGCGTGGATCTCGTGCCCCTGGATCGGGTGGATCCGCTGTTCCAGTTCGCCGCCATCCAGGGCGAGCGCATAGCCGTCAGCGACAGCACGGCCGCCGACGAAAAAGAGCTTGGGGTCATGCGCCGGGCGGCGGATCTACTTCCCTTTCAGCGTCAGCTGGAGATCGACATGTTCGGAGTCTCGACCTCATGACGCCCGGTGAGATCGACCTCAAGGTCGTGCGCGACCGCCTGTTGCTCGTCAAACAGAGTCTGGACGATCTCCGGTCGCTTCCACACACGAATCTTGACGAGTTCACGTCCGACCGGCGCAACATCCTGGCGGCGAACGCAGCGCTGCGCCGCGGCCTCGAGGCGTTGTTCGACGTGGCCCGGCATCTGCTCGCGAAGGGTCACGGCGTTGGCAGCCTCGAGTACCGCGAGGTCGCCCGACGCGCGGCCGACCATGGCCTGGTCAACGACCCCTCCCTCGCCGTTCGATTCGTCAAGATGGCCGGCTATCGCAACCGTCTCACCCACCACTACGATGAGGTCACCCCTGCCGAGCTGTTTGCCGTGGTCTCCAAGCATCCGGACGATCTCGAGAACATTGCCGAGGCCTTGCGCTCGGCAGCGGCTCGGCTGGCCACGTAGGCCCCTACGGCACCGATTCCGATTCACCGCCGCAGCTCGATTGATCACACCGCGCAGGCGCGTCCGGATGGAGAGTCGTTGGCTCCGCATGAGGATGCCCCCGTTATCGCCATTCTATCGGGATCCACCCGTTTTCGTCGTGAATGCTTCGGATCGATCGATCATCTTTTTGGCATCCGCCGGCACCGGAGAGGTTGCTTCCTTCAGGTCTTTCGGCAGTTCGAGTGAGAGGCCGGAGTCCCCGGCGGTCGTTCCCATGCGTGCCAGGTCCGTATTTCCGTAGTTGTCAAATCGTAACTACGGAACTACGGGCCTGGCACTTGTATAATTACCTTGCCATCGAATCGTCGGAATCGTCTGACCGGCACGGATGCGGATCTCCCGCACCTTGTTGACGAACTCCTCGGCCTCGTACGGGTCGTCAAAGACAAACTCACCGCGAGCCACGCGGCAGTAGATGTGATACTTGGCTTCTGGAACAAAGAGGCGGGGCTTGCGCGCCATGGGATTCCTCCCAAGCGCGGACGGGACACAACGATTCTACTCAGGAGACCTCAGAAAGCAACAATGAGTGATTGCGAAGGGTGGCACCCATGATAACCTTCCTTACCGGTCTTTAATTTGACCGCTTATTTGTTTTATCCGTGAACTCTTCAACAATCCCCATCAGTACGATGGGCTCTTTAAAAAGCAGCTGCCGATGAAACGCGACCACTCCACCGAACAACGAATCGACGATTCAACCGTCAAGCGCTATTTCAATGGCGCTGGGGGTGGCACAGCAGCCACTGTCAGCATGATGGCCCATGAGCACAATTTGCCGGGCAGTGCAGCCCGATATCGACTGCGCAAAGAGATACGAGCTATCAGTGATTGGCTCGACGAGGTATGTGCTTCGGGTCGAGTGCTTGATGTTGGTTGTGGTGCGGGAGCCTGGGACGAGATATTCGCCAAGCGCTATGACTCTGTCATAGGGATCGAGCAAAGCCCCCTGATGGTGGAGGCTGCCAGGAAAAGGGTAGCTTGTCTGCCCAATGTTGAGATTTTCGAAGGCGACGGTCGAAATGACCTTCCAGAAGGATCCTTCGACCTGATCTTCCTGGGTGGTCTGTGCATGTATCTGAATGACATCGACGTTATGGCTCTACTCAACTCTTTGAAAAGTCGCCTTGTCGAAGGAGGTTCGATCATCCTCCGAGAGTCGACTGTGCGACAGGGGGTATCTTTGGCCAAGGGTGAGTATCAGGCAGTTTACAGAAGCGTGAGCCTGTACCATCAGTTGTTCGAGGACGCGGGTCCATTTAGGGTGGAAGTCCGGCGGAACTATGGTTACACCAGCATGGTGACTGCAGAGGGTCTGGTTGATCTGCGTCGCAAGTGGCTGCCGTTTCTGCCCAGGGAGTCTATTCTGCTTGGCTCCTTGACATGGTGGGCGCTCAGAGGAACCACTCCGCTTAGCTTCTGGGCTTTGCCGCGAGTGCTCTGCCAACTCAACATCTCGTGGCCCCTGCTACAGAATCACTTTTTTAGGCTGCGCCTTGTGGATTAGGAACCCATGACCTCAGCTTGCAGAGGGGGCATCGTGATTTACGGGGATTCCGGGAGAATCGCGGAAATAGGCTACCGGACTAATCGGCCCACAGAATATAGGAGTACACAGCCGTCAGAATCAAAACGTAGGCTGTGATAACGTAATACCAGCACCCCACCATCTTAGGCATTCGGAAGGGCGCGACGTTCAGGAGCGACAAGACCGCTATTGTGGTGTAGAGGAGAGCTGCAAAGGAATTGTGGCTCAGTACTCCGTCCAACAGGAACACAAATGCCACCACGAGAGCTGTGATGTCCAGCGATAGCCCCGCAATGGTGCCGTCGTCATCGACGCCGAAGACGTCAAAGTAAGCAAGCCGGACGACGCCTGCCATGACGATGGCCAGTGCTCCCGGAAAGAACCATGCACTGAACTCCCCGTAGCTCAGCAAAATGATAGCCGGGCAGATCGCCAGGCTGACGATATCCACCAGAGAATCCATTTTGGCACCGATGGATTTCTGAACGTCGCTTCTCCCCGGTATTCGGCGCGCGGTGGGGCCATCGAGCCAATCGAACGCAACGGCCCAGAGCATTGCGATTACGGCTGCCGGAAAATTCTCCAGAAGCGCGAAGTGTATACCAAGAACCCCACAGCTTAATCCCAACAGGGTTATGATGTTCGGGATGTCCTTTACGAAAGATAGGATGGTCGGCCTGTCGCTCATCCTAGGATTGCCTTCCGGTAATCACGCTCTGCAGTGCCTCGACAAATTTGCGATTTTCGGGCTTTGTGCGACTGGCGATACGAAGGTAGCGGTCGGCCTCCGGAAGCGGCTTCTCTGCACAGTGTTTGGTGTAGATGTTGTGTTCTATGAACAGCTTGCGGGTTACTTCGGGGCCGGATAAGGACTCATCAGGGAGACGGCAGAAGACAAAATTGGCAGATGGTTCATAGACAATCATCCCCGGGATCGAAGCCAGGCCCTGGTAAAGGTCATCACGATCACTCCGCACCTTCCGGCAGCTTTCCTCGAACTCCCGACGATAACGAGGGAGAAGTCTCAGAAAAGCCTCGGCAAAGCCGTTGACATTCCAAATGGGCACTTCCTTCCGCACTGCTGCGGCCAGATCCTGATTCGCGGTAAGCAAGTAGCCGAGCCGCAATCCGCAGATGCCATAAGCCTTGCTCATGCTCTTGAGAATCGCGAGATTCTCGTGTTCTTCAAGCTCGTTCTCCATGGTGAACTGATCGCGCTCCTCCTCGAAATCAATGAAGGATTCGTCCACGATGAGGGTACAGTCCTGACTGGCTAGCTTTTTCGCGAGACGCACGAGGTCAGGCTTTGGAACCGGTAAAGAGGTCGGATTGTTTGGCGATACCACGACCGCCACGTCAGCTTTGCACCGAAGGGCTTCCGCGACAAACTCATCCACGTCCAGTTCGAATGAAGGTGGGTTTAGGGCGAAGCTGGTGACTTTCCCTTCGGGCGCTGCGTTCGCGTACTCATTGAAGGACGGCACCGGAATTATGAGTTGATTAAACAAGTGTCCCGAGATGATCTTGATGAGTTCGGCAGCACCATTGCCCACAACGATCCGTTGGGCTGGCTGATTAACCGAAAGGCCCACAAGGCTGGCCAGACCATCCTGCCCTACCGGATAGCTCTCTATCAAGTCATACGCATTATCTCTCATGTGAGTAAAGACCCCTTCAGGGGGGAAGTAGAGATTATAGAGGTACGTATGATCGGTGAATCCATAGCGCCAGTAGCTCCCATGCTCGCGGGAGACAATCCTAAACCGTTCATCCGGTGATGCGAACAAGTACTCCGCATTCACCCTGTCGTTTTCATCGTCGATCTCGAACCACTTAATGTCATCGCACACAAGTGCTGCAAGATCGTGCGGCCCACCATAGGCAGACGCATGGAAGACGACTTCGTAGTACTGGTTAACGTCACCGATGCTGATGCGGGCATCTAGGCGAGGCACGAGATGTTCGCGCAGGAAATCACGGCGAAGCAGGTAGATGTTGATGGTCTTGAAAACCTTGGAGTAGTCGAATCCGGGGGCTTGGAGACTTGTCTCCAGCAATGCTTGTACATTTCCATCTTTGTCGAGACTGACAACCGTACCGGTCATCCAGGACTGGTGCGCGGCGACAGCCGCAATATTATGGCTTTCATATGAAAACAACCGATCAAGCAGCAACCGTTCAAAGAACACATCCGCTTCCAGCAGCACAACGTCCTCGGTCAGATGCTCCCGGGCAAGCCAGAGGGAATAGATGTTATTCGTTGTCTCGTAGCAATCGGATTCAATGTAAGAAATCTTCATCCCATTGAAGGAATTCCCGATCTTGTCGTAGATGTGTTCTTTGAGATGCCCCACAACGATCACAGCTTCCTGTATCCCCGAGTCACACAGGTGAGTAAGCGCATTGACAATGATCGGTACACCATTTACAGGCGCGAGGCATTTGGGCACATCGTCAGTGAAGGGGCGCAGGCGGTTTCCGGAGCCGGCAGCCAGAATGATAGCTTTGCGCACTGAGGTTGGGGGAGGGGGCCCTTCGGAATGACTGTTCGTGTCAAGATTACTCATGGTGCTCTCGTTTCTGCTTTTTACCGGTGTACCGGTGCCAGGTCAGACGATTCAGACGATCTTGACTCCGCGGTGGCACGACTCCGCAAGAGTGGCATCAAGGCGATCTAGCGCTTCTGCGAAATCCTGATCCGATGATCTCCTCTCCGCGCCAGCACGTGCCCAACGGCTCACCACGTCCGGGTGTTTGCCGAGAATGCTCCCGAGCCTCCCGGCCTGCTGGTCCCACCTCTCAATCCCAACCGTCGCGACGAGCTGACGCAATGTCGTCGTCTTCCGATCTTTGATTCTGCCGGTCAACGACTCCATAGCGATCCCGAGACCGGTGCAGGCCAACTCAACAAACTCGGCAGCGTCCAGTCGCTCCCTTTCGAGCCCCGTACTCCGACCCAGTGCATCCACGTACGCTCGGCCAACCGCCGGCTTGAGTTCTCTTTCCGGCGTCCACCACGGCATTCGTTCCGCAACCTCCGCCCGCTCTTCCTCCGCAAGCGCAGCGTTCAACCTTTTCAAGTACGTTCGTCGTGCGCTCTTTGTGGTGGTGCCAAAGCTCAGAAGTGCGTCGTCAACATCGAGCAATGGATCATGCACCTTCCCCAGTAGCTCACGATGGCCACAAAAAACGTACTCGATCGGATCGTCGACCAATCCAGCGCGAACCGGATTCAAGTGAATGTAGAAGACCAGCTGCTCGAAGTACCGTTGACTGTCCACCAAGCGCGTCTGGTACCTGCTCTGCCAAAGCGGCCCAGATCTCTTCCACCGCCGGTTGAACGCCTTGGCGAAACCTCCTTGGAGGGTTCGCATCGTGCGCGACACCGGCACCGCAGACGTCCGAACGGCAAGGTGGAAATGATTCGAAAGGAGACACCATGCCAACACATGGAGATCGTCCCGCTGCTTGAGTCCCCTCAGGAGATCGAGGAACACTATCGCCTCTTCCGGGTCGGCGAAAACCTCCTCCCCCCGCGCAAATCGGTTGTACACGTGGTACAGACCGCCTTCGATCAGAATCCGTGGTGCTCTCGGCATTCAGTGGGCCTTCGAAACTCACCCTATCACAAGATCGTCTGAATCGTCTGACCTGGCACGGATGCGGATGTCGGATGCGGATGGGGGCAGGCGGCGGACTCCTACCGCCGCCTGCCCCGGATTCTACTCCGTATTCCTCACGGTCAGAACGCGAACCGGAAGCCCCCCTGGTACGAGGAGTCGTTGGTCGTGTTGTTGACGTCGGTGAGGTAGCTCAGGATCGCGCCGGCGACCGAGGTCACGCTGGCACGAATGATGAGGCCGTCCTGGTCACCCCCGGTGACGCGCCTGAGGATATCGTTGATCTGGGTCATGCCGAAGGGCTCCAGATTGACCGTGAACGACGTGTTGTTGCCCGGCGCCGGCTCGCCGTCGGCGGTAAAGATCTCCACCAGTACCGAGGTTGGAACCGCAGACACGTTGACCAGCCCGTAGTTGGCGCGGAAGTCCGAGTTCTTGTTGACGACCACACGTTGGGCGCCAGCCTGACCGGTGCCCGGGATCGAGGCCGAGGTGATCGGCCGGCCCGGAATCGACAGCCCGTAGCTGCCACCCTGCTGGCCGGGAGTCCAGGTGCGGCTGCTCACGGTCACCGGGCCGTCGGCGAGATAGTGGAGACTTCCCGCGCCCTCGGTTCCGAAGACCGAGGCCACGACGTCGGGCAGAAAGACCACCGGCTCGTCGAGGGTTACGACTACGCTGTCGCCGTTCGTGTTGTCCTGGCCGGGCGGGTTGAGCCAGAGATGGATCACCGTCGCCCCCTGCTGGTAGATCCACACGTCGGTTGTCCAGAAGGCGTCGAACTTGCCATCGGCGTGGGCCACCGCGGGCACGTAGCCCTCGAGGTGGCCGCCGGAATCCGCCAGAGCGGGCGCCGCCGCGCCCACAAGCAGGGCTGCCAATACCAGAGCTGGAATGAGCTTCCGCATCACTTACCTCCCGCCGCCATCGGACGAGCTGAGATCGAGGCGCCACTGCTCGACGCCGCTGCGATTGAGCGCAACGATCGTGGTCGATGCGGTCATTCCGACTCCCGACGACTGGCCTTGATTCATCGAGCCCATCCCGACTCCGTGGTCGCCGTCCATGTCCATGAGAGACAGGTAGATCTGTGATCCGTCAGGCGTGAACTGGACCATCGAGCCCATGTCGCCGGTAAAGCTCTGGCGCCACCGCTCGGTGCCGGTCGCCAGGTCGAGGCCGACGACAACCACGGTGTCTTCGACATCAACGTCCTTGGTTCCGAGGACCTTCATGCCACCACCCATTCCTCCACCCATGCCGCCACCGGGGTTGCCGTGGTCGCCCGATCCGCCGTCGCCCATGAACCAGTCGCTCACCAGCACCACGACGACCAGGTCGCCGTCGGTGGTGGGCATCATCGGCCAGCCGTCGGTGAAACTCACGCGCCAGCGCTCGGAGCCATCAACGTCGATATTGACCAGCTCGCGATCGAAGGTGCCGGACGAGCCCTGGCCGCCCATCATCCCCGACATGTCCATATTGGTGACCAGCAGGCTGCCGTCGTCGGCGACAATCATCATGCCGGCGCCGGACATCATGCCGCCGCTGCCACCCATACCGCCACTACCCATGCCGCCGCCGTGCGCGAAGGCGAAGGTCGCCGCGGTCAAGCTCAGCGCCAAAATCATCAGGTTCCTTTTCATCTCGTACCTCCCTGAGGGTTAATTCCGCTCCATTGAAAGAGATCGACACATCACACATCATGATCAGATCTCGACCCGCCGCAGGCGCAGCGCGTTGGTTACCACCGACACCGAGCTGAAGCTCATGGCGGCGGCGGCGATCATCGGCGACAGCAGCAGACCGAAGAACGGGTACAACACTCCGGCCGCGATCGGCACCCCGACCGAGTTGTAGGCGAAGGCGAAGAACAAATTCTGCTTGATGTTGGCCATGGTGGCCCTCGAAAGGCGACGCGCACGCACGATACCGCGCAGATCGCCCTTGACCAGAGTGACGCCGGCCGATTCCATCGCCACATCCGTTCCGGTGCCCATGGCGATGCCCACCTGGGCCTGGGCCAGGGCCGGCGCGTCGTTGATGCCGTCACCGGCCATCGCCACAATCGCGCCTTCGGCCTGGAGCTTCTTGACCGCCTCGGCCTTCTCATCCGGGAGCACCTCGGCAACGACGTCGTCGATTCCCAGGCGACGCGCTACCGCCTCGGCGGTGGTGCGGCTGTCGCCGGTAAGCATCACTACGCGGAGACCTTCCTTGTGGAGGGCCTCGATGGCCTCGGGCGTCGAGTCCTTCACCGGATCCGCAACCGAAACGAGGCCGGCGGGTGCGCCGTCGACGGCGACGAACATCGCCGTCTGCCCCTCCGCTCGCAGGGCCTCGGCCGATTCCACGAGCGAGCTCGGGTCGATCTCGAGTTCCTCGAGTAGAGCCCGATTCCCGATCGCCACCGTACGGTCGCCAACGCGTCCCACCGCGCCCTTGCCGGTAACCGACTCGAATTCCGTTGCCTTCTCGAGTTCGAGACCACGCTCAATGGCGCCCTCGACGATCGCCTCTGCGAGCGGGTGCTCGCTCGAACGCTCGATGCTCGCCACCAGGCGCAGCAGTTGGTCCTGGTCGAGGCCGCCGGTGGCCTGCACCTCCTGCAATCGCGGCCGGCCCTCGGTGAGGGTGCCGGTCTTGTCAACGACCAGGGTATCGACCTTGCGCATCACCTCGATGGCCTCGGCGTTCTTGAACAGGACGCCGACCGTCGCGCCCTTGCCGGTGGCCACCATGATGGACATCGGGGTCGCGAGGCCGAGCGCGCAGGGACAGGC
>CAYPBC010000009.1:3312-19330 GCA_964408845.1 uncultured Thermoanaerobaculia bacterium | reverse complement strand
CCGCACTCACCGATCAGCACCACCGTCTCGTCGGGGTTGAGCATCGCCTGACAATTTGGACACGCGTACGTCCAACGCATGGCTGCCCCCTTCGTTCTGACGTTGATCTCTACCTGACAATATGGGTTCTTGGAGGCGCGATGCCAAGAGGCATCCCGAATTCTCAGTTCTCAATTCTCAATTCTTGTTGACGGCTCACACGTCCGGAGAACGGGGAAGGTGGATCGGAATTGAGAATTAAGAATTGAGAATTGAGAATTACCCCGCCTCTTCCGCCTGGTGATACATCCTCCGAATCTCCCTCATATCCACCTCGGGCTCGGGGTACTGCATTCCGAGGCCCTCCATCGCTTCGACAACAATGTCGGCGATGGCCAGGTTGCGAAACCACTTGCGGTTGGATGGAATCACGAACCACGGTGCGTCATCGGTGCTGCATTTCGAGAGAGCATCTTCGAAAGCCACCGTGTAGGCGTCCCAGTACGGTCTTTCCGAGTAGTCCGCACCACTGATCTTCCAGTTCTTCTTCGGGTTGTCGATCCGTTTCCTGAAACGGTCGAGCTGCTCGGCCTGGTCGATGTGGAGGTAGAACTTGAGGATCAGGGTGCCGTTGTCGGCGAGCAGGCGCTCAAAGCCGTTGATGTGGTCGTAGCGTTTCGACCAGATCTCCTTCGGCACCAGATCGTGGACCCGCACCACCAGCACGTCCTCGTAGTGGGAGCGGTTGAAGATACGGACCATGCCCCGCTTCGGCGCCGAAAGATGGCACCGCCACAGGAAGTCGTGAGCGGCTTCCATCGAAGAGGGGACCTTGAAGCTCGTGACCCGGCAACCCTGCGGGTTCATCGGGCCGAAGACGTGGCGAATCGTCCCGTCCTTGCCCGCCGCGTCCCGCCCCTGGAGGACGACCAGCAACGAGCGTTGGTCCTCGGCATACATGAGGTTTTGCAGATCGCGCAGCTTGTCGGTGAGGGTCTTGATTGTTGCTTCTGCCTCATCACGGTCGAGATCGGCTGGTTTGAAGTCGGCGTCGATGTCGTCGAGGTCGATTTTCTTGCCGGGCCCGACCCGAAACGTCTTCGCATAGGCCATGCTCCACCTCCTCAAGCTGGATTCAGGGGATTGGACACGGTGGGAGTGTAGCGGATCGTCGAACCAAGGCCGGAATTGCTACCCTCGCATTGGGAGGCGGCCATGGTAGAAGCCGAGGGACGAATATTTTGCTTTGAGGACGAGGATGTATTGACCCCGGAGGTTCTTGAGACCTTCCCCTACGAGTACCCCGTGCGCGAGGCGCTGGTGGAGGTTGAAACCGATGAGTGGAGCTGCGTGTGTCCATTCTCGGGGCTGCCGGACTACGGGACTCTTGCGGTGAGCTACGTCCCGTCCGACCTCTGCATCGAGCTCAAGTCGCTCAAGTACTACCTGACGAGCTTTCGCAACGTCGGTATTTACCAGGAGCACGCCGCAAACCGTGTGCTCGAGGACCTCGTGGCCTGCTGCGCCCCGCGCTGGATGGAGGTATCGTTGGATTACCGTCTCCGCGGAGGCATCCACACGGTGGTCACCGTGGCTCACGGAGACCAAATCGTTGAACGTTAAACGTTGAACGTTAGAACGTTCCGCCCCCCTCGTGGGTTGTCCGGGCGAAGAGGGAGGTGGGCGGGGAATCCGAAATTCCTAATTCCTAATTCCGAATTCCTAATTCGGGACGCCTGCCCTGCCACGTGTAGACCGCGGTGGCTACGACGATCACAGCGCCGCCGAGGAGGGCCATTGCCGATGGTTGCTCACCGTGAATGAGCCATGCCCACAGCGGGCTGAGCACCGGTTCGAGGAGCAGCAGTAGCGAAACCTCGAGAGCGCCGACACGGCGCACGCCGCCGACCATGAAAATGTAGGCGATCGCTATCTGGAAGATGCCGAGAAAGGCCAGCACCGCCCAGTCGGCGGGGGTTGCACCTCGAATCGGGAGGGCGGCAGGCAGGGTCACGAGGCAGGCGATCAGATTGCCGCAGACAACGGCCGAAACGGCAGTGGACGGCGTATCGTCGATCCCAGTTGAGGTCCGTTGGGAAGGGCGGGCCAGCCACCGCAAACCGATGATGGTCAGCGCCCAACAGATCCCGGCGACGATGGCGATTGCATTCCCGAGTTGAGGGTCGGGGGCGGTGTGGAAGGCCGGCTGCGCGCCGGCGAAGATCATCGAGATTCCCGCGGCGAGGGCGGCAATGAACCAGATCTGGCGACTGCGTACGCGCTCGTGAAGGAGGAGCGGGCTCAGGAGGAGGAGGTAGAGCGGCGCCGCGGCCTGGAGGAAGATCGCGTTGGCCGCGGTGGTGAGCTTGTTGGAGAGGACGAAGCAGATCATGGTGCCGGCGTAGGCGGATCCCACGAGCCATGTTTTCCAGCTCCAGTTCCGGTGGGCGGATGGCAAGAACGCGAGGAGAGCTGCGGCCGCGATCCCCGAGCGAAGACTCGCCACCTGCCAGCCGTTGAGCGAGGACAGCTTGATGGCCGCGCCACCGGTGGAAAAGAGCATCGCGGCGGAGAGGATCATCATCCGATCGGCGAATCGCGGGTGAAGGTGCTCGGTCATCGATGGCCATCATACTTGCAGATGAACCGGAATTCGGAATGCTGTGTATCCCCCGCCGAGGATGGGGCAATGGCGGAGGGCGTGTGGTAATTCAGAATTCCGAATTCAGAATTCCGAATTCGATGGTGTGTTATATTTTCCCAGATGCGAGATGGAGAAACAGGGGTCCGCAGGCGCCGCTTCCCGATAGGGGAGCTTTTTTGTAGGCTTTACCTGGGGGCGAGATGACGGACGACCCCGGCTCCACTTCGCTGCATCAGGTTTTGGACAAGAGCGGCATGGCCCATACGGTCGCGCGGATGGCCGCCGAAATCTTGGAACGTGACGGTGACGACCTAATGCTGGTCGGGATCCACACCCGCGGCGTGCCGCTCGCCGACCGTCTGGCTCGTGCGCTCGAGGAAGCGACGGGGCGCAAGGTGGCCGTCGGCCGGCTCGACATCTCGCTCTACCGTGACGACGTGGGTCCCTGGCGGCCGGCCCACCAACAGCCGGTGCTCAAGGAGACCGTGCTCCCAGCCTCCATCGACGATCGCGTCATCTATCTGATCGACGACGTCATCTTCACCGGACGCACGACCCGTGCCGGCCTTGACACCTTACTCGACTGGGGGCGCCCGCTCGCGGTGCGGCTGGCGGTACTGGTGGATCGTGGCCACCGGGAGCTGCCGATTGCTGCCGACATCGTGGGCAAGGTGCTCGTCACGGCGAGGGACGAGGACGTGAGAGTGCGTTTCACCGAGGTCGACGGTGAGGACGGCGTCTGGATCGGTAGCGAGGTGAACGGTGAAGATTGAGGCGGCGGAAGCACTCTGCGGCAAGGACGTGGTCGGGATCGACCACCTGAGCGCCGGCGAAATCCAGCTCATCCTCGACACCGCAGAGGAGCTGCTCGACGTAGGGGAGCGGCCGATCAAAAAGGTGCCGGCGCTTCGCGGATCGACGGTGGTCAACCTCTTTATGGAACCCTCGACCCGGACCCGCTTCTCCTTCGAGGTGGCCGAGAAGCGGTTGTCGGCCGACACCCTCAACTTCTCATCTTCGGGCTCCTCGGTGAGCAAGGGAGAGACGCTCCTCGATACGGCCCGCAATTTGATGGCGATGGCGCCCGATTTCATCGTTATTCGCCACCCGAACTCGGGCGCTCCCCACCGGCTTGCCGGGGTGGTTCCGGTATCGATCATCAACGCCGGCGACGGCATCAACGAGCATCCCACTCAGGCCCTTCTCGACGCCCTGACCATGCGCCAGCGCTTTGGCAGTCTTGAGGGTCTCAATGTGGTGATCGCCGGCGACATCCGGCACTCACGAGTGGCGCGATCCAACGCATTCCTTCTCAAAAAAATGGGCGCCGAGGTGCGCTTTGTCGCTCCCGCGTCGCTCCTCCCGCTCGATGTGGAGGAACTCGGGGTGAGCTCCTTCCTGCGGATCGAACCGGCTCTCGAGGGCGCCGACGTCGTGATGATGCTGCGCATCCAGCTCGAGCGCCAGAAGAAAATCAACTTTCCATCCATGCGCGAGTATTTCGATTTCTTCGCCCTCACGCCCGAACGTCTGCGGCTGGCCGCGGATAACGCGGTGGTGATGCACCCGGGCCCGATGAACCGGGGCGTCGAGATCGACTCCTCGGTGGCGGACGGCGAGCAGTCGGTAATCCTCGATCAAGTGACCAACGGTGTCGCAGTCCGAATGGCCATTCTCTACCTGCTCGCAGGAGGACGCAGTGAAGCGGCTTCTGATTCGTAACGGCCGGGTCGTCGATCCATCCCAGGGCCTCGACCAGGGGATGGACATCCTCGTCGAGGACGGGATTGTGGCGGCAATCGGTGAACGCCTCGAAGCGCCGGCCAAGGTGAAAACCCTCGATGCGGCGGGACTGGTGGTCGCGCCCGGTTTCATCGATCTCCACACCCACCTGCGCGAACCGGGCCTCGAGCACAAGGAGACCATCGAATCGGGCTCCAGGGCGGCGGTGGCGGGCGGTTTCACCGCGATCTGCTGCATGGCCGACACAGAACCTACCAATGATGATCCGTCGGTGACCACGTTCATTCGCGAGCGGGCCGAAGACACCGATCTGGCAAGAATCTACCCGGTGGGCGCGCTGTCGAAGGGCCTCGAGGGCCAGGAAATGGCCGAGATCGGTGAGATGGCGAAGGCTGGGGCGGTGGCGGTATCGGATGACCCGCGGCCGGTCGGCAACGCGCTGCTCCTGCGGCGCGCGCTCGAATATGCCAGAAGCTTCGATCTCCCTGTGGCGGTGCACGAGGAAGATCTCGATCTTTCCGACGGTGGGTCGATGCACGAGGGCGCGGTGTCCACGCGGATCGGTTTGCGTGGCATGCCGACCTCGGCCGAAGAAGTGATGGTGGCGAGAGACGTTCTGCTGGCCGAGCTCACCGGTGGCCGGCTTCACATCTGCCACCTGTCGACCTCGATCGGCTTCGACCTGGTGCGGATTGCCAAACGTCGGAAGCTGAAGGTGAGCTGCGAGGTGGCGGCCCATCAGTTCGTTCTCACGGATGAGGACGTCGCGGGCGCCAACTATGATCCCAATTGGAAGACCAACCCACCGCTGCGAAGTGCGGTCGAGGTGGAGGCGATCCTGCAGGCCATCTATGACGGCGCAGTGGACGCCATTGTCTCCGACCACGAGCCCCACCACGCCGATGAAAAGGAACTCGATTTCGCCGAGGCTCCGTTTGGAATCGTGGGTCTCGAGACGGCGGTTCCCCTCGCCCTCGATCGTCTGGTGCACGCGCGGGTCATTGGTCTGATGCAACTCGTGCGTCTGATGTCGACCCGGCCGGCGGAAATATATAATCTGCCCGGTGGCAGTTTGCGCGAAGGCGCTCCGGCTGACATCACCATCCTCGACCTGCGGGCTCTGCGCAAGGTTGATCCTAGCTCATTCAAATCGCTGGCCCGCAACACGCCGTTTAAGGGCATGCGTCTCAAGGGCTGGCCGGTTGTCACCATCGTCGGCGGCAACATCGTCTGGCAAGCCGGCTAGCGCGAATTAGGAATGAGGAATTAGGAATTAGGAATTTCCACCCGACCTTCTCCAAGATCTGGTGAGTGGGCGGCAAATTCGAAATCCGAAATTTCCGGGGGTGGGGTTTTCACGGCGTAGCCCGAAGGGTGAAGCCGGATGAACGGCATTCCTAATTCCTAACTCCTAATTCAACGTTGTGCTATCCTTCCGTTCCCGTTCACACGGTGTCCGAATCATCCGCCTGCGAGGCCTGCCATGATCGAGGAATCCAACGATATCAACGAGTTCGAGCAAGCTCTCCGTGAGAGCTTCGAAGCTGAAGATCTCAAACCTGGCGATGTGATCAAGGGCGTAATCGTCGCCGTCCACGGCGATGTGGCGCTGGTGGATGTGTCCGGCAAATCGGAGGCCGTCCTCGAACGCGCCGAGCTCGACGATCTCGGGACCGGCGATCCGGTCGAGGTGGTCGTGGTGTCGACCGGCGAGGAGATCAGGGTCTCCCGCCGGATGGCCCTCGAGGCCAAGCTCAAGGAGGTGCTCAACCAGGCTGTCGCCTCGGGCGAGCCGGTCGAGGGCAAGGTGATGGGGCGTCGCAAGGGCGGGTTCGATGTCACCGTCTCAGGGGTGCGTGGCTTCTGCCCTATGTCCCTTATCTCCGATGTGCGGGTGGACGATCTCGACAGCCACCTCGGCCAGACCTATACCTTCAAGGTTCTCGAGTATGAGCCCGAAGGCCAACAGTTGGTCGTTTCACGAGCGGCCCTCCTGCGCGAAGAGAGGGCGCGTCTTCGCGAGCAGGCATGGACCACCCTGGAGATTGGCGCGGAAGTCGAGGGCCGTGTGCGGTCTTTGACTGATTTCGGCGCATTCATCGATCTCGGCGGCGTCGACGGCCTCGTCCACGTGACCGAAATCGCCCACCACCGAATCGGCCACTCGCGCGATGTGCTGCGCGTGGATCAGGAGGTTCGGGTCAAGGTTCTCGATCTCGATCGCGAGAAGGATCGCATTTCCCTGAGTATCAAGGCGCTCGAGAAGGATCCTTGGGACGGCGTGAAGGAACGGTATCCCTCGCGAAGCGTCTTTGAAGGAGCGGTAATCCGCAAGGCCGACTTCGGTTTCTTCGTCGAGCTCGAGCCGGGGATCGACGGGCTGCTTCACGTCAGCCAGCTGCCACCGGGTGTGGAGAAGAACGCGCCTGAGCTCGAAGTTGGAGAGAGCATTCGCGTCTGGGTGCGTGAGGTCGATGTTGAGAACCGGCGCATCGGGCTCACCATGAGGCCAATACCGGACCACGACCCATGGGAGCGCATCGAAATGCGATTCCAGGAGGGTCAGACCGTCGAGGGAACGGTGGAAAACGGTGCTGATTTCGGGGTCTTCGTCGAGCTCGAGCCCGGGCTCAGTGGTCTGATACCGATCTCCGAGCTGGGGCTCGAGAGGGACGCCGATCCCCGCGAAGCGTTTGCTCCGGGCGAGAAAATCCAGCTCAAGCTGATGAGCATCGACCCTGGTCGCCGCCGGATCAGTCTGTCAGTGAGTGCCCTCAAGCGTGACCTCGAGCGGCTGGAGTACAGCGATCACATGGGCTCCGCAAAGGAATCCGAGCCGACGGTCACCGGTTTCGGCGCCCAGCTCGCAGCGGCCCTCGACAAGCCCGCCAAGGAGCCCGCGAAGAAAAAGGCGGCCGAAAAGAAAGTCCCCAAAAAGGCTGCAGCCAAGAAGGCGCCTGCCAAGAAGAAGGCTGCGGCAGCGAAGAAACCTGCCGCGAAGAAGCCGGCCGTGAAGAAAGCCCCAGCCAAGAAGACTGTGGCAAAGAAGACTGCGGCGAAGAAACCGGCTGCGAAGAAGGCCGCCGCCAAGAAACCCGCGGCGAAGAAAGCGGCCGCGAAGAAGACCGAGGCGAAGAAGTAGCCGACGATTCCCTGGCCGAAGATTGAAAATGGAGGCGACGCCCGGATTCGAACCGGGGATCAGGGCTTTGCAGGCCCCTGCCTTAGCCACTTGGCCACGTCGCCGGGGAAGTTGATGTTAGGGCACCCGCTCATGGGGGTCAAGAAGCCGCCTGTGCCCGATTGACCCAATCCATTTTTAATTAATCTGAAAATGAAAGCCCGGCCGACGGCCGGGCGGATTTTCAGATTTATTGGAGCGGGAGACGGGAATTGAACCCGCGACGTCAACCTTGGCAAGGTTGCACTCTACCGCTGAGTTACTCCCGCTCAAATCCCCCGATGGGGAGGCACAATCTAGCAATCGCGGTTGATCGTGTCAACACCCCCGAAGACGCCGTTAGCAATCGTCAGCCGTCAAACCTCGTGCTTTTCCTTCATTCCCGCCATCATCCACTTGCGGGCCAGGATGAGTGCCACCGGCGTGATCATCGCGATCATGGCGTAGATGAGCCACATGACCTCGGTGTTGGTCGGCAGGCCCGTCTCAGGCCTCGGGATGTACGTCGCCACGAAGTAGCCCGAATAAAGACCGGTGACGAACTTGGTGAGGAACCACGGGAACTGGCCGATGCCCATATAGAGGCCCGTCTTGCCCGGCGGTGCAACCTCGGCGATCCACTGCAGGAACCGCGGCTGCCACATGGCCTCGCCGATCGACATCAGCAAGATGTACGCGAGGAAGGGAACCAGGTACGGCCCGATGACCAAAAGGAAGGCGGGAAGCGCCATCACAAGGGTGCCGATGATCATCATCGTGTACACGTTGGCGCGAGCCGTCAGCCCGGCAACCAGCGGCGCCAGGATAAAGATCAGGATGGGATTGAGATTCGAGAAGAACTCGAAGTAGGTGCTGACCACCGAGCCGCGGAACGCGCGGTCGAGGTAATAGGGGAGGGTCAGCCAGTTGTGGGCGAACAGGGTCTGGACCGGGATCAGGATGAAGATGAAGAAGGTGAACCGGGAGTCGCGGAACGGGTGGTCCGGGCGCACCCTCAGAAACTCGTACACCGCGAGCACTACGAGCACACCGGCGACGGCGTAGGTGGCGAGCGGTGCGATGAAGAGACGACCGGTGGCGGCGGCGACCGCAGCGCCGATCGAGACCGCTGCGAGGGAGACGAGGACGATGAACTGAAGGTTGCTGCGCTGCGGCTTGGCAGCGGCGATTTCCTCCACAACGGGGTCCTTGCTTTCATCTGCGCCGTTTTCCGCTGCAAACTCTTCTGTCTCCCGCTGAACGCGCTCCACTGCCGAAGCATCGGTCGTGCGGGTGAGGACCACGAGGGTCACGAGCAGCGCCAAGACGCAGAGGGCGGTGTAGGTCCAGAAGACGGCGGTCAGACCATTCGGAGGGAACGTGGCCACAAAGCGGTGGCGTATGGCCGGCGACACGAAGCCGGAAAAGAACGCACCCAGGTTCATGAGACCGTAAACGACCGCATAGCCCATCGCGGCCGTCTTGGGGCCCGTGTACCTCTTGACTCCGGCATAGGCGGCCGGCTGGTACAACCCGTATGCGATCATCGTGATAAAAAGTCCAACGATCATCGTGAAGAACATCGGCGAGCCCAGCCCTTGCCCGAGAGGAATGGTCCCGGATAGGGCGATCAGTCCTCTGCCGACGACGAACATTCCAAAGGCGAGGGCGAGGGCCCTGGGGACACCGATCCGGTCGCTGACCCCGCCGAGAAAGAGCATCGCGAAGGTGATCCCTGCGGTAAAAACCGAGTACACCCAACCCGCCTGGAGATCGCTCAGACCCACGTTTTCAGAGCAGTATTTGCCGAGAATCGTCAGGATTCCGAAGTAGACGAGTCCCTCGACGACGTATGGGATGTTGACGCCCCAGAGCGCTTTCGGCGCCTTGACAAAGGCCACCAGCGTGGTGCCGAGCTCTTTGAAGGCTTCGCTTACGATCTCGCCGACGGTCTTGGTCTCTTCGGTCCGTTCCGCTTCACTCATGTGGTGCTCTCCTCTCAGACTGGTGTTCGCAGGTCGCCCGTGATTCTAGCCTGTACTTCTCGCCACGTCGCGTTGCGAGGACTACAGGCCGGACCTCCGTCAAAGGTAGACCTCTCCCCGGGCCACGGCGCCGTCCGGAAGCATCGCTCCACTTTCTTCGGTGCGGACGACGGCGTCCCCTTCCACCACTACCCCGGCACCAAAGGAGATATCGCCCTCGACCACGAGGCTCGAACAGCGGCGGAGTGACGGCGGGCCCGCGGTGAAGCGGCGGTCGAAGTCGTCGATCAGCCTGAAAAACCGTTCCTCCAGCCGAACAACCGGCGGTGTGGCGCGGTCGGGATGCAGAATGACTCGCGAGTCTTCGGTGAGTTCATACGCGTCCGACCGGATGGCCAGGAGGTCGTTGGTGTTCTTGACCGGCGAGAACCGGCGCCGGGGCACCCGGATCGCAGCGGCTCGCGGGAACAGCGAAATGGCGGTGCCCATCGCGGTTTCGAGCTGAAAGACCGGCGGCGACGAGGGGTTGCGCGGATCGAGGGTCTTTCGGTTGACAATGGTGGGCAGGGGCAAGAACCCATTGTGCGCCGTGAGCAGCTGTGCCAGAGAGGGGAGGTGCAGCCACACGTTGTTGGTATTGAAGAAGCGGTAGCGGCTCACATTCTGGAAGGCGGCCTCGGCCTCAGGCGGGCACTGCGCCGACTCTCGCAGGGCGAGACGATGATTGCGCAGACGGCATAGATGGCCGCCCTTGCGGTCGGCCGCCGTCCGGTCGGCCGCCTCGAGTAGAAAATCAGTCCCTTCAGCAATCATGAAACCGAGGATCGCCGGTTCGAGCACCGCGCCCAGGTTGTCGGCGTTGGAGACGAATGCGTACTCGATGCCGGTCTCGAGCAACCGGTCGAGCAGGCCGGAGGCTGCGATGGCGGTGTAGATATCACCGTGGCCGGGCGGGCACCACTCGAGCTCCGGGTCGTCCGGGAACACCGCCGGAACCATCCCGTCGGAGAGGATTTTGGGCACTCGGTTCTGGAGAAATCCAAGCCCCAGGTCTCCGCTCACGAGATCGGGGTAGGCGGCGAGAACTCTCTCCGAGTCCGCGGCGGTGCGAAAGCTGTTCATGAAAACGAGGGGGATCCTGGATCCGGCCCGCTCTCGAAGGGCGAGCACCTGGCGGGCTATGAGATCGAGGAAGCTCAGCCGGCCGCGCACCGGGAGGAGCGATTTGGCGCGGTCGAGACCCATCGAGGTTCCGAGGCCGCCGTTGAGCTTGATGACCACCACTGCGTCGAGCCGGGCCGTGCCGGTCTCCCGGTGCACCTCGAGGTCATCGGCATCGGGAAGATCCGGTACGGAACTGATCTCGTCCTCGGCGATGGTCCCGCGCTCACCGTCACGAAGACGCTTCAGATGCATGGCGAATGAGGCGATGGCCGGGTCAGACAACCCGTGCTCACGCATCAGGTCGACAAAGGGCTGCAGGAACTCGGATTTCGGATCTGCGTCCGCCACAACCATCCCCCTTCCGCGAGTAGCTGTCATAATAGTAGCGTGAGAGTTCGTTGCATGATGTGTGTGGGCATCCTGACCCTCCTGACGGCGGCCCCGACCATGGCCAACGGCGCTGCTGATGCCGCCAAGGGAGGCTCCATGTCGCCCGATCGCGGCGAGCTGCGAGATCTCGTGAACCAGGTCAGCCTCGAGCACGGCGTGGATCCCAAGCTCGTCGACGCTCTGGTACGGGTGGAGTCGAGCTATGACCCGAGGGCGCTAAGCCGGAAAGGCGCCATGGGATTGATGCAGCTCATGCCCGGCACAGCGGACCGTCTCAAGGTGGAGGACCCGTTCGATCCCGAAGAAAACGTGCGCGCCGGGGTGAAGGAGTTCTCGCGATTGGTGGACCGCTACGCCGGCAATCTTCAGCTTGCCCTCGCCGCGTACAATGCCGGCGAAGGGGCGGTTGCCCGCTACCGGGGCATCCCGCCATACAATGAGACTCGAAACTACATCTCCCGGATCCTGACCCTCTATACGGGGAGGCCGTTCCGGCTGGGCGGGACCTATCGGGCGAAGCCGGTGCGAATGATGCGCGACCGAAACGGCAACACGGTCATCACGAACGTGCCATCGTCTTCGACGACAGTTACGGCGTCGATCCGCGCTTCAACTCTTGGCGGTGACGGACCGCTCCGCGGCGGATTCGGAAGCACGAAATAGCCCGGCAAAGAACGCTGCGGATACCGTACAATCGGATCATATCGAGAACGATTCAAGGGGCGGTTCAAGGTGGGCGTGCAGCTATGAAAGTCGATGGGTCGGCCAAACCCGGATGGGGCGTCCCAGTCCTGGCGGCGATTGCGCTCTGCGCTTGCGGCTGCTCGTCGATCATCTCGTCGGCCACCGGCAACCTCGCCGACAGCCTGACGACAGCGGTCCTCGAGCAGAACGACCCGGAGACGGTGCGCCAGGGTGCGCCGACCTACCTGCTCCTGATCGACGGTCTGATCGCCGACAGCCCCAACGACGTCGATTTGCTCCTGGCCGGGGCGGGTCTCTACTCGAGCTACGCCGGCGCCTTTGTTGAAGACCCCGAGCGGGCATCGAGGCTTGCCGAGAAGGGGAGGGATTACGGCTGGCGGGCGTTGTGCCAGAGTGACAATCGGGCCTGTGGCAGCTGGTCCGCGCCATTCGACGACTTTGACCGTGTGATCAACGACATGGGGATCAAGCGGGTGCCGGTGTTGTACGGGAGTGGCGTCGCATGGGCGACCTGGATCCAGAAAAACACGGACGACTGGAAGGCCATTGCGGACAAGGCGCGGGTGGACGCCATGATGCAGCGGGTGGTGGCCCTCGACGAGACCTTTGAAGGCGGCGCGGCGTATCTCTACCTGGGGATCCTCGCCACCCTCCTGCCCGAGGCCATGGGTGGTCAGCCGGAGAAGGGCAGGGCCGATTTCGAGCGGGTGATCGAGCTTTCCGATGGGCGAAATCTGATGGCCAAGGTGCTGCTCGCCCAAAAATATGCCCGTCTGGTCTTCGATCGGGAGCTGCACGATCGTCTGTGTCGCGAGGTCATCGATGCCGATCCCGCGGCTCCCGGGCTGACGCTCGTCAACACCATCGCCCAGGGTGAGGCGGCGGCGTTGCTCGCAGACTCAGAAGACTACTTTGGAGATTGATGCATGTTAAACCTAAGACGAGTGATCCTCCTTATTGCGCTGCTGGTTGCTCCGGCGGCGGGCGCGCAAGGGGTGCGTCTGAAAATCGCCACCATGGCTCCGGACGGGTCCCTCTGGATGAAAGAGCTGAATAAAGCCGCCGAAGAAGTCGAGGAACGAACCGATGGCCGCGTCAGCTTCCGTTTCTATCCCGGTGGGACGATGGGTACCGATTCGGCGGTGCTTCGCAAGATTCGTATCGGACAGCTTCAAGGTGGCGTCGTTCTTGCCGGGGGTCTGGCCGACATCCATCCGGATTTGGAGATCTACAGCCTGCCGCTGCTCTTCCGCTCCCACGGTGAGGTGGACTACGTCCGCGAGCGGATGGACCAGATCCTGATCGACGGGCTCGAAAAAAAGGGTTTCGTGGCGTTCGGGTTCACCGAAACCGGGTTCACCTATCTGATGTCCGCCAAACCCACGCGGACCTTCGATGATCTCAAAGGCCGCAAGGCGTGGATGATGCAAGACGACCCGGTCTCCCTCGCCATCGTCGAGGCGGCCGGGTTGTCACCGGTGCCGCTGCCCATCTCTGATGTCCTCACGGGTTTGCAGACGGGGCTCATCGACACTGTCGCGGTGCCACCCGTCGGCGCCATCGCGCTGCAGTGGTTCACCAAGGCCAAGTACCTGACCGACCTTCCGATCACGTATGTCTGCGGTACAACAGTCGTGAGTGCGAAGGCATTCAACCGAATGAATGCCGGAGACCAAGAGATCGTCCGCGAGGTGTTGAGCCGGGCGAATAGGACCTTGGACGAGACAAGCCGCAGCGACAACGAGGAGGCCCGAGAGGCGCTCGCTGATCAGGGTGTGGAGTTCGTCGATCCGACGATGGAGACGCGGGCAAAGTGGGAGGAAATCGCCGCAACTGCAACTGAAAAGCTGGTTGCGCAACGGGACTACGATCCGGCGACAGTGGCGATGGTCGAACGTCTCGTGAAGGCCTACCGGGCTCAGCAGTCGGCTGACACGACCGGCGATTGAGAATGGAGCGGACTCAGCCGTCCGTCGTGAGCCGTCTGCTGAGAGCGACGGCGGTCGTCGAGGATTTTCTTTTGGTGCTGATCCTGGCTGCCATGGTGGTTCTCGCGGGCACCCAGATCTTCCTCCGCAACGTATTCGACGACGCCATTCTGTGGGCGGGCCCGATGCTTCGGGTCGGCGTGCTGTGGGTCGGTCTGATCGGCGCGATGGTGGCCACACGGAGCGACAAACAGATCTCGATCGATGCGGTGTCACGATTCCTGCCGCTGCGGTGGAAGGCTCGAGTGCGGGTTCTCACCGATCTCTTCACAGCGATTGTTGCAGCGGTGGTCGCGTGGAGCGCGTTCCGCCTCGTGCTCGACGATCGGGCTGCCGGCACGACGGCGGTCGCCTTCGTGCCTCTGTGGGTCTGCGAGGCGATCTTGCCGGTGGCTTTCGGCGTCATTGCCATTCGGTATGCCCTCTTCGCGGTTTGGCATCTGAGGACGAGCATCGTCGGGGAGGATGAGTCGTGATCCTGGTTGGGATCGCACTGATTCTGCTCGCGATCCTCGGCGCGCCACTGTTCGCCATTATCGCGGCCGGTGCGTTGATCGGTTTCGCGGGCTCGGACATCGACCTCATGGTCGTGCCGATGGAGATTTTCAGGGTCTCCGAGATCCCGGTCTTGATCGCCATTCCGTTGTTCACCTTTGCGGGCTACCTGCTCGGTGAAAGCCAGGCCCCGCGGCGTCTGGTCAGAGTTACCAACGTTCTGCTGGGGTGGATGCCGGGCGGTCTCGCCGTGGTCGCACTCTTTGTCTGCGCCTTGTTCACCGCCTTTACCGGTGCGTCGGGGGTGACCATCATCGCCATGGGCGCCCTACTCTACCCGGCGATGGCCACGGCGGGATATGGTGAGAGGTTCAACCTCGGCCTGATCACCACCTCCGGCAGCCTCGGGTTGCTCTTCGCCCCCTCGCTGCCGTTGATCCTCTACGGCATCATTGCCCAACAGTCGGTGGACGATCTCTTTGTCGCCGGCATCCTGCCCGGCCTGCTGATGCTCCTGCTGCTCTCGATCTACTGCATACGCGAAGGGCGTTTGGTGCGCACCCGCGTTTCGCGGCAACGGTTCGACAGTCGCGAAGCATTGGTGGCGCTGCGCGAGTCAATCTGGGAGATCCCGCTCCCGGTCATCGTTTTAGGTGGGGTTTACAGCGGTTTCTTTGCGGTCTCCGAAGCGGCGGCCGTGACCGTCATCTATGTCTTCATCGTCGAGGTCATCATCTATCGGGACATCCCGCTCCGGCAGGTGCCGATCGTGATGCGGGATTCCATGGTTCTCGTCGGCGGGATCCTGATCATCCTTGGCGTTTCCCTCGCGTCGACGAACTACATGATCGACCAGCAGGTGCCCATGCGGCTCTTCGAGTGGGTCACAGCTCACATCTCGTCCAAGCTGAGCTTTCTGATCCTGCTCAATCTCTTCCTTCTCCTGCTCGGGATGATGCTCGACATCTTTTCGGCGCTGGTTATCGTGGTGCCTCTGATTCTGCCCATCGCAGCGGGTTATGGGATCGATCCGATCCACCTCGGAATGATCTTTCTCGCCAACATGCAGATCGGCTACTGCACACCGCCCGTCGGGATGAACCTCTTCATAGCCAGCTACCGTTTCGACAAACCAGTTGTCCTCCTCTACCGCGCCGCACTGCCGTTTTTGGCGATACTCCTGTTGGCCGTGTTGATCATCACCTACTGGCCATGGCTGTCTCTGGTCCTGGTTCGGTGAGAAATGCGGGTCAGAGACCTTCTTCGAGTCTTCGCAATAGCAATGTGCGTGGTACTGGCGGGTTGCGCCAGTCGCGTCCCTCCCACGGTCGAGAGCCCGCTTCGCCTCGTGCCGCTGGGGGCCTGGCCGGAGTTTGTGGATGATCTCGATCAGGAGCGGCTGGATGAGGCGATCGAGCATTCGCTATCCTACTTCGACGCCCTTCCCGAAGACACCGTGTTCACTTTTGGCCTTGAAGAACGCAGCGCCGGTGAGTTGGCGGTGGGTATCAGGCGATTTCAACAACTGGTGCGCGACGAACCTGATCCTCGGCGCCTCACCCGTGCGTTGAAGGAGGAGTTCATCCTGCTCCGCTCGGTGGGTCGCGACGGTCGCGGTGAGGTGCTCTACACCGGCTACTACGAACCGGTGGTCGAGGCGCGCCGCGATCCCGAGCCACCCTTTGAACACCCGGTGTACGGGATCCCGGATGACCTCGTGACGGTGGATGTCGAGGCCTTCGGACTCTCGAAGCCGCCGCGGACG
>CAYPBC010000009.1:0-3212 GCA_964408845.1 uncultured Thermoanaerobaculia bacterium | reverse complement strand
CGCTTTTACCTGTTGTTGCCGAGTTCGACCTGACGCCGAATGTGCGACAGCAAGCGATCCTCGCACTCATCGCCGAACGAGGTGAATCGGGCGCCCATCCCGTCGATCCCCTCACGCATGGGATTGGTTTGACGGACGATCTCGCCTGCACCCTCGACCAGTCCGCCGCCAGGAAGCCGGAAAAGGAAATCGAAGGCCTGTCCGGGGTCAAGCTGCTCAGATCCCTGCAGCAGCGCGCCGGAAACCGACACGTTGACGGTCTGAAAGATTGCGCGATCGGGTGTGCTTTGAATCTCGACTTCGGCGTGCATGAGGACCCGCATGAAGACTCTGGGAGCGATCTTGAGGAGATCCCCGATCGACTGCAACATCCTGGCGTCGCTCCAGTCGGTGCAGATCGCGCGGTTGGCGCCGAGGTCGACATGGGTCTGGGCGTCGTCGATGAGAGTGGAGTCTGCCAGAAGCAGGAGTCCGGCGTCGTGGCAGGCCGAACCTTCGTCGCGGATAGCTTCGACGAGATCGTCCAGCGGTACGGTGTCCATCGGGTAACGGACGATGACCAGCTCGAAGGCGGTACTGAGAACCAGATCGAGGAGGAAGGGCGACGGGTCGACCGAGTGAACGTTGAACTCGGCGCGCCGCAACATCGGTGCAACACGGTCGAGTCCGGCGTCCTTTGCACCCACCATCAACACGTGTTGAGGAGAATCCTCCATAAATCAATCATACCCCTAGCCCGTCAATTCCGGAGTTTCGGGATGGGAACATGCTAGGATTCTTGGATCTCGAACGGTGGTGGCGGCTGCCGATCGACCTTCAGCCTGACGGTGGAATTTGATGGAGAACAACCCTGATACGAGTCTGACCGGAGATGGGCATCCGCGCCCGAGAGTCAGCGGATTGATTACCTCGTTCAACGAGGAACACAACATCGGCGACTGCATTAAGTCCCTCGAGTGGTGCGACGAGATCGTCGTGGTTGACAGCTTCTCAACCGACCGCACCCCGGAAATCGCGCAAGAGTGCGACAAGGTGCGCTTTTTTCAACGAAACTACTTCGGCGCCGGAGCGCAAAAGAACTGGGCGATTCGACACGTGCGGTATGACTGGGTCTTTCTGCTCGACTCGGACGAGCGGTGCACGCCGGAGCTGCGGCGGGAAGTGAAAACACTGCTGGCGGACGGGGCGGAGCACAACGCGTACATGATGAATCGCGACGTCTATCTCCTCGGAAAACGGATAAGATACTCGGGCTGGCAGCATGACCGCGTCGCACGGCTCTTTCGAAAAGGCACGGCCTACTACGAGAATCGACGGGTCCACTCGGTTCTTCATTTGACCGATGAAGCCCCAATCCTCAACCATCCGATCGAGCACCACATGGTGGATCGGAGCTTCGACGAGTATGCCTTCCGACTGGCAAAATACGGTTACTGGAACGCGGCGCAATGTTGGCGGGACGGCGATCGAACCAGCGGCATCGAGGTGATGCTGCGTCCGGCCTGGAGGTTTTTTAAAACCTATTTCCTTCAGCTGGGGATTCTCGACGGCTCGACCGGAATTGTCTTCTGCATGCTCCAGTCATACAGCACCTACATGAAGTTCGCGATCCTTTGGGGGTGGCAGATCAACGAAGCCCGCGGAATCTCTCCGGGCCTACCCGAGTTCGATGAGGATGAGGACACGTGGGATGGTTTGAAGGAGCTCGAGGAGAGCGAGGGCAACGCAAGTCAAGAGTAAAGGCCGATCCTTAACCCTTAACTCTTAACCCCTAACTCCGCATCGACCGAGACGTGGTCGCCGGTACTGGCGTGCCGTCTGCCATCCAGTTGCTCCGCTGAAATGAGCCCGGCGAACAGTGAGAACATCACGAGCGTCACCTGCTTGTGGAGGTACGGTTCACCGAGGAAGCCGAGCAGATACACCGCTGTGAGGACCATCGCATAGGCATAGATCTTCCGTTTGGGGTAGGGCCCCCGAAGCAGCTCCCAGAAGATCCAGGCGAGAGCCGCCAGTCCAGCCAAACCGAGCTCTGTGGCGATTTGAAGGTACTGGTTGTGGAGGTGGCGGTACCAGTAAATCGCCGGCTTGAGCTCCACAAGATCGGAGTCGAGGATCTGCCGGAAGGCAGGGATGTTTCCGCCGACCCCGGTGCCGAGGATTGGATGTTGACGAAAAATCTCCCACGAAACCATCATCGCCGCCACTCGTCCGCCGAGATTGCCGTCGTAGCTCTGATCGATCAGGGTCGCTCTCAACTCATCACGACCCTCGACGACCCGTGTCTTAAAACCGGATGTGAACGTCGAGATGAGCAGCAGGGCGGTGATGACGGCGAAGACGACGCCGGCGATCACGCGCCACGGTCGTCCATGAGCCCAATGAATCACCAGGATCAGGAGCCCGCCGATGAACGCCAGATGGCCGCTGCGCCCGATGTTGATCGCGAGGCCGCCGGTCACGAGCAGGAAGAGCCCCGACCACAGAAGACGTCGGCTTGGAGCCATGGGTTCGTACAGAATGCGGGTGAAGATCAGGAGCGCCGCGAGCGCCAGTACCAGGGCGTAGTCGAGGTGGGCCATGGTAGGTGAGGGATTGCCGGGGTAGGCGCCGCCGATCTTCAAGAGCCCTGCGAACACAGAGATGGAAAGGAGGGCTGACGCTGCGGCGGCGATCTGAAACGCGATGAGGGCAAGGTGCCGGTGCCGTGGTCCAATCGTGGTCGCTGCCACCGGGATGAGCAATAGGTAGCGGTACTTGGCAACATATCTGAGCCCTTCCACCGGGGCGTCCGACCACAGCAATGACAGAAGATTGAGAGCCAGAAACGCCAGTACCGCGAGAGTCAGCCGGTGATGCCGCAGCCGGGCGACTCGCTGCCGCAATCCACCTCCGACGAGCCACAGCAACAGGATCAGGGTGGATGCGAGGGTGACCCAGGGCCGATAGAGGGGGAGGGAGGCGGCGAGGACGACCGCCAACCACCCAATATAGGTGTCGAGGTTCGTTCCGTTGGCGCCTGAAGTGATCCTTGGCATGATCCGTCCGGGACCGGACTATAACATCAGCGTTTCGGCAACAAGAAACCGGGTGGCGTGAACCACCCGGCCCTGATCGTCAGTACGGGGCTTCCCTTACGCGTCGGGGGTTTCGGCCTCCTGCTGCTTTTCGACCTCGGCGCGCACCTCTTCCATGTCGAGCTCCCGCACCTT
>CAYPBC010000008.1:0-19445 GCA_964408845.1 uncultured Thermoanaerobaculia bacterium | reverse complement strand
AGGACCTTGATGTTTTCGGCGGTGTACTGATCAGTCATGGGCTTCCGCCTCCTGGCGTACGATGGCTCCATTATCGAGCCACATTCGACGGGATCGAGAACCAAATAGTGCTGCGATCTCATCGTTCGTGCTTGAGAGAAAAATTTGTCGTTCGTTTCCGAGATGATCGACGAGACGGGTCAGGGCGGTGCTGTCCAACTCAGCGTCCACATCGTCTACGATTACGGGAAACAGCTCGTGTCGCTCCTTTTCAACGTGGGCGAGCGTGGCCAGCCTGAGCGCCGCCGCAACCACCTTGGCCTGCCCCGAACTCACCACGTATCGGATGCTTCGCCCGGCGCCCCGCAGGCTCAGATCATGCCGGTGGGGACCATCGCCGGTGAACCCAGCCAGACGATCCCGCGCCCGGGTCTCATTATACCTCTGTTGATAGAGATCTTCCACTTTTTGGCAACCTTCGCTTGGATCCAGCCACGGTTCTGTACGATAGCTGGGTTCGATGGTTGGAAAGTCCTCTCCGCGGAGCTTTTCATAGATGTCGGAAAAATACTTGGCGAGCACCTTCGCGCCCTGTGCTCGCGCGGTAACGACGCTCCCCGCGGTCCTGGCCAGCGGTTTTTCCCATGCCTCGAGTTCGGCATTCCCGGCCCCGGCGGTGAGCGCCGCATTCCTTTGCCGAATTGCGCGCCGATATGATTTCAACTCCTCCAGATATGCTGGGCGAACGAGGAAAACAAATCGATCTAGTAGAGCACGACGGGATTCCGGCCCGCCGGCAACAAGCTCACGATCGGCGCCACTGATCGCAACAACCGGAAAAAACTGGAGATACTGCCCCACATTGACACCGGATCCGTCAACGCGGAGGGTTCTTCGGACAGGGGGACCAACTTCGACGATCTGTTCGAGATGGTGGATCCCCTCTGCGCTCTTGATGGTGCCCCCAACCCGAAAATTGGAGTTTCCGTGGCGTACAACTCTATGAAGGGACGAGGATCGAAATGACCTCAGGTTCCCAAGGACGAATATCGCCTCCAAAAGGCTGGTTTTCCCAACCCCGTTGAAGCCGAGCACGATGTTGGCTCCGGCCGCGAATTGCAGACGTTCAACGTCGAGATTGCGAAAACTGGCGGCAGTGCACTCGACTAGCTCCATTTCGATTCCGGTGATCGTTTTTTTGAAATGAAATTCAGAACTGGCATATGGCGCGTGCCGGAATCATGCGGATCTTCTCTCGCTTCCGAGATCGTTATTGCGCCTGCGCGATTCGTGGTCTCACAGGCGCATGGGCATCAGGACGTAGATGTACTCCTCGAGTCGCGCATCGTCATCCACGGGCACCACGACGCATTGAGTATTACTGTCCCGGAGCTGAAGCTCTACCATGTCACACGTCAACACCTGTAAGACATCGATTAAATATGCTGCATTGAGCGCGATTTCAAGGCTCTCACCCTGATAGTTCACATTCAGTGTTTCTTCAGCGCTCCCACGGTCGTATCCGATTGACACCAATGTCAGCTCACCAGCGTCACTCAATTGAAAGCGCACGCCCCGTGCTTTCTCGTGAGCCATGAGGCTGACTCGTTTGAGAGACGCCAGCAACTCTTTTCGGTCAACCCTCGCGCGGCTTGGATTATCGCGCACGATAACCCGTTCGTATTGTGGAAAACGAAGCTCAACGATCCTCGATACCAGGGTCCGCTCACCCATGAGAAAGCCGAGATGGTTGTCGCCGGATGAAATCCTCACCTGGTCGTCACCAAAGCGCGCGAATTCAGTCAATAACTTCCTCGGAAAGAGCTGTTGTTCAAATGGCGGCTCTCCGGAAGGAGCTTTCGCACGAACCATCGCCAGCCGGTGGCCATCGGTTGCAGCTATCTCTATTTCACCGGGTATGAGCTTCACAAGGGCACCGTTGAGTTGAAACTTCGGGTCGTCCTTGGTTATGGCGAAGGCCACGCGATCCAGCAGCAATTGAAACAGACTGAGCGACAGCGCGTATTTTCCCGCTTCCGGCACGTCGGGCACCGTCGGATAATCGGATGGATCGGTAACAGCCATTCGCGACTGAAATCGACCACATACGATCTCCACCGCGTCTCCATCCTGACGTAGAGTGAATTCCTCCTCGGGCAAGCTACGGACGAGATTTTGAAAGACCTTAGATTCGAGCGTCACCCGACCGCCACCATGTACAACCGCCGGACACGAGGTCACAATCGTCATGTCGAGATCCGTGGCCACCAACCGCAGGCGGTTCTCCCCAGCTTCGGCAAGGATGCTCGAAAGGATGGGTATGGTCGTTCGATGTTCTACGACGCCCTGGAGAATAGACAGTTCTTGAAGAACCAGGTTGCGCTGCAGTTTGAGTTCCATCACCCACCCTTCCTCTCTACGACGATGAGCTTTTCATGCGGAAATATAACATGAATCGTCATCGTCGTCGAGGCAGTGGAATCTGTGAATAACATCTATAAATATTGACAGATAAATAATCTAGCTCATCATTTAGCTTGTGGATAAATAACAGTTTCGATTGTGGAAGATTGTGGATAAATGAGCTTTTCCACACAATTCCACAACTTCATCACAGCTCTTCCGCAAACCCCCGCCCGAGGTGGTTATCCAAAATGTTCGCGAAACGATGTCAAGGTGGCATCGAAGTCAGGATTTGACTGGCGCATCTTCTGAACGTTGTCGACCGCATACATGACCGTCGAATGATGTTTGGAAAAGATCTTCCCGATCTCGGGAAAGCTGAGTTCGAGAATATGGCGAATGAGATACATTGCGACCTGGCGAGGCAGTGCGATCGATCGGCGGTTGGTCCGGCCCTTGAGATCAGGAACGCGAATACCATAGTGTTGAGCGACAAAGCGAATGATGTCGGCCGCATTCGTAGCGCGATCATCGGGCAGGAGTTCGAACAAGGCCATACGAACGACGTCCACAGAAATTTTTGAATTCTTGAGTTGGGCGTACGCGATGGTTCGATTGAGACACCCCTCGAGTTCGCGAACGTTGTTCTGTACCTTGCGCGAGATGAACAACACAACGTCTTCAGGCAACTCGCGCCCCACGGCCCGGGATTTTTCTCGTAGGATGGCGCACCGGGTTTCGAGATCTGGGGGTTGAATATCGGCAATCAAACCCTGGAGAAACCTGGTTCTCAAACGCTCCTCGAGCCCGGGTATATCGGCAGGCCGGGCGTCAGAAGTGAAAACGACCTGACGACCGGTCGACTGGAGGGTGTTGAACGTGTGGAAAAATTCCTCTTGGGTTCGCTCCTTACCGGCGATAAACTGGATGTCATCGAGGAGCAGGAGGTCGACGCCGCGAAAGGTCTGGCGAAAGGCATCCATCTGTTTGCGCCTGATACAGTTGATCAATTCGTTGACGAATTGTTCCGTGGTCATGTAGACCACGCGCAAAGAACCCTCTTTGAGGCGGTTGGCGATGGCGTGGAGAAGATGGGTTTTTCCGAGGCCTGATCCTCCATAGAGGTAGAGAGGGTTATAGGCCTTTCCTGGGCGGTCAGCGACCGCCTCGGCCGCGGCGGCCGCAAACTGGTTTGACGATCCGACAACGAACCGCTCGAAAGTGAAACCAGGATTGAATGGATGGGTTGCCATATCGCTTGTAGCGGGAGCGTTGACAATGGCGGGTGGGCTCTCCGACCCCTCCCTGGGGTTGATCAACACCCTGAAAGCCGATCCGAAGTGACTCCGCGCGACGGTCTCGATATCGCGCAGGAGATGATCGCGAACCCAATCGCTGACAATCAGGTTGTCGGTGGTTAACGTGAGGACGGCATCAGTGTTTTCAAGGACCGCAAGAGGTGCGATCCACGTTGAATATTCCTCATCACCCAGCATCTGTCGAAGATGGGGCTGCAGGTGATGCCAATGATCCATCGCAGTACGCTAACATAATATGGACCAAGACGCCTGTTCTTGACACCCACACCAACCTGCGATATCGTTGCGCGCCCGATACTTGGGGAAGAGAGACGATCATGAAAAGAACTTTTCAGCCCAACAACCGGAAGCGCAGGAAGACCCACGGGTTTCGAATCCGTATGCGCACCAAGAGTGGTCGCAAGGTCCTGCAGGCGCGCCGGCGCAAAGGTCGCAAGCGGATTGCCGTCTGAACGACGGCTGGGATTTCCGGCTTCGGCGCGACTCAAACGAAGGGCCGACTACCTAAAGGTGTACAAACACGGCGTTCGGGTTATCGGCAGACACGTTGTACTGTTTTTCTTGAAATCCCGGGAGCATGGGGGACGATTCGGCGTCACCGCGACACGGAAAATGGGGGGAGCGGTTGTGCGCAACCGAGCAAAACGGCGGTTGCGGGAGCTCTATCGCCTCCGCCTGCTTGACGGTGCGGCGCCGTGGTGTGACATCGTCGCAAACGCCAGGCGAAGCAGCGCAACAGCACCCTGGGCGGAGCTCGAAAAGGATTTCATGAGCTGTCTGGAACAAGGACGTCGGCTAACCACCAATGACCTCGGCGGTGGAGTGCCGGCGCCGAGAGAGTGAAAAGCGAGGATCATCGGGTCTTATGGAGAAACGACTACTCCTGGCATTCGTCCTTTCAGCAGCGATCCTGCTCGCGTGGTCGGTTATCTTTCCACCACCGGAGAGGCAACCGCCAGCCGTGTCCGGTACCGCTCCTACAGAGGCCGTACCGGCCGAAAAACCCGCCCCTGCGACCGGTGACGAGACGTCGTCCGCAGTTACCCCTGAAATACCGGCCGCTACAGCAGAGATGCCGGCCGCGCCACCAACCAACGAGGTCAGCATCTCTCTCGCTGAGCAGGAGATCGAGCTCAACAATGAGCAGATCGCTGTGGTGCTCACAAATCGCGGCGCCGCGGTGTCTTCGTACCGTCTCCTCGGATATGACAATGATGAAGGCCAACCGCTGGAGCTGATTCAGACCGTACCCTTGCCCGAGGCCACGCGGCCACTGCAATTGATTACAGCTGATGGTATTGACGAGGCGCTCTATGTGGTGGACGAGACCGCCGACGGCGTGGTCTTTCGTTGGTCGGATGGTCGTGGCAACGCCGTCACCAAACGAATCTCGCTTTCCAGGCTTGGCTATGGCCTCGACGTGGAGATCGAGACATCGGGGAATATGGTCGGGGCCCCGATCAGCATCGGTACCGGGATGAGGGACCTCAGTGAACGCGAACGGGACAGCCGGCTCGCGCTGTGGGGTGAGGGGATAGTACTCGCCGACGGCGAACTGACCCGATATAAGCGAGGCAAGGTCAAGGAAGAAAGGGTCTTAACGCCACAATCCCTGAACTATGCTGGATTTGAGGACGGCTATTTCCTCGATGTTTTTCGTCCCCGGGACGGGTTTTTTGGGGTCACCATCGAGCCCCTTGAGTATGGGATCGGCGACGAAGAAATAATGCGCGTGCTACGGATCGCGGTCGTGCCGGCGGGTGGCGAGCTGCACGGACAGCTATTGGGCGTGCCCAAGGAGTACGGCCTGCTCCATGAGATCGGCTATGGTGTCGAGAAAACCCTCACTTTTGGGGCATTTCTGACTCCGATTGCGGTGTTTTTTCTCCACGTATTGCAATGGATCTACGGCGTGGTCGGCAACTGGGGTGTCGCCATCATCCTCCTGACGCTCGGCATTCGGATCGTGCTCTTCCCCCTCATGCACACGTCGACGGTGTCGATGCGCAAGATGGCCAAGGTCCAGCCCAAGGTCAAGGAGATCCAGGCGAAGTACAAGAAGAAAAAGACCGACCCTCAGGCCAAGGCCAAGATGAACCAGGAGATGATGGCCCTTTATAAGGTGGAAGGTGTGAACCCAATGGCGGGTTGCTTGCCTATGCTGGTCCAGATGCCGTTACTGTTCGCCTTGTACCAGCTGTTTTTGAAGGCCATTGAACTCCGCCACGCGCCGTTCATGTTGTGGATAACCGATCTTTCGGCGAAGGATCCGTACTACGTGACGCCGATACTGATGACCGCAACGATGTGGCTGCAACAACGTCTCGCGCCGCAAGCGGGTGATCCACAGCAGCAGCGGTTGATGAGGATGATGCCGCTGATTTTTGGCATCATGTTTCTCCAGTTTCCATCGGGTCTGGTCTTGTACTGGCTCACCAACAACATCATCACCATCATTCAACAGGAGATTACCCTCCACATGGTCGGTGAGCGCAAACGTGGCGGCGGGAAACAAAAAAAGGATGGGAAGAAATGACCAGGAGCAAGAGCTTTGATGGCGCCAGCCTCGACGACGCACTGAGCGCGGCCAGCTCCGGTCTCAACGCGCGCCTCGAGGAGCTCCACTACGACGTGGTCGAGGATGGTGTCGAAAGGGTCGTCGTCGAAGCCCGGGTGGATCCGGTGGCCGTGCTCGGCCTCTTTCTGGCTGAGACATTTCGAGCGGGCGAACTTGACATTACTGTCCGTCTCGCGGCCGAAGAGGACGCGCTCGAGGGCGAATTGGAGGGTCGGGACCTGCAGTATTTCACGTCCTCCGGGGGCAGGGGTCTCGACGCACTGCAGTACCTGTGCAACCGGGTGCTGAACCGCCGGCTGACGGATCACATCCCAATTCACCTTGACAGTGACGGGTTCAAAGAGAGACGCGCGATAGAACTACAGGAGCGTGCTGAGAATGCGGCGGACGAGGCCATGCGGCGGGGGGCGCCGGTAATTCTGGGGCCGTTGACGCCTGCCGCGCGGCGGGAAATCCATCTCGCCCTAGCCGATGATCCTGGCGTGGAGACCGAATCTGATGGCGACGGCTTCCTCAAGAGGATTGTCATCCGCCCTCGCCGGCGGCGCTGAAACTATCGTCGCGTGCGCCACGCCTCCGGGGCGTGGGGCGTTGGCGGTGATTCGGGTCAGTGGCCGATCCGCAGAAGATCTGAGCCGGCGGGTATGTCCCGACGTTTCATTCAAAGACGGCTGGCGGGCGACCCTGACCGCAGTGCTTAACTCTGAGTGTGAGGTTTTGGATCGAGCGATTGCCGTTTCCTATCCGGCGCCCCGGTCCTACACCGGCGAAGACATGCTCGAGGTCACCATCCATGGGTCTGCGTACCTCCTCGCGGAGGTCATCGAGTCGTTCGTGACCGCAGGGGCCCGCCGCGCCAAACCGGGAGAGTTCACACGGCGGGCAGTCGCCAACGGCAAACTTGATCTCATCCAGGCCGAGGCCGTTCACGATCTTATCGACGCAGACACCGCCTGGCAGCTTCGCAACGCTCAACGACAGCTCTCGGGGGCGTTATCGGTGGCCTTTGCCGAGATGCGGGCCTCCTTCATAGAGCTCGTGGCGACGCTCGAGGCATCATTGGACTTTGAAGCACAGGGGGTTGAGGTGCCGGCGGTGGAGATCGAAACCCGCCTTGCTTCGTGCCGAGATCGAGTGGAGGGATTGCTGGCGACGGCGCGGGCCGGCGAACGAATTCGCGACGGTGCGCGGGTCGTGATCCTCGGCCCGCCAAATGCCGGCAAGTCAACTCTATTCAATTATTTATGCGGAAGCGAGAGAGCGATTGTATCGCCCCATCCCGGCACAACCCGCGACGTGATTGAGGCCGAGTTTGACCTCAATGGTGTGCGGACGGTCATTCAAGACACGGCGGGCGTGCGATCTGAAGGTGACGCGGTGGAGGTCGAGGGGCATCGGAGGGCTCTACGGGCGGCGGAGACCGCCGATGTCGTGATCCTTTTGTGGGCGCTGGATGACGACGGAGGAGAATCGCCCCGCCTGCCGTCCACAACGGCGGCGGTGATTCGCATTCGCTCGAAAGCCGATTTCGGTGATGATGATGGGGGTGGCGACGGGTGGCTTCGGATGTCGTGTCACACCGGAGAGGGGTTGGTTGAGCTGCGGTCCCGGTTGGTGAGAGTGGTCGAGGGTGAGATTCCGGATCTCGGAGGTGCGGTGGCCATTGCTGCCCGGCACCGGGAGGCGTTGCTGGCTGCGGCCGCCGAGCTCGAGGGCTGCGATCTGGGTTGTCCGGAAGTTGCGGCGGAGCGGGTGAAGTGGGCGGTGCGGGCGGTCGAAGAGATGACTGGCGATGTCGGATCGGAAGACGTCTTGGACGTGATCTACAGCAGATTCTGTATCGGAAAGTAGGAGCTACTGTGAACACCGATCTGGTCGTGGTGGGAGGTGGTCATGCCGGTTGCGAGGCGGCGGCCGCCGCGGCCCGTATGGGAGCATCTGTCGTTCTTGTGACCCTCCACCGGCACACCGTGGGCCAGATGCCGTGTAATCCCGCCATTGGCGGCATCGGCAAGGGGCACCTGGTGGCCGAGGTCGATGCCCTCGGCGGGCTCCAGGGCTGGGCGGCCGATCGCACGGGGATTCAGTTCAAGATGCTCAACCAATCACGCGGGCCGGCGGTGTGGGGCCCACGCGCGCAGTGCGACAAGGAGGCCTATGCGCACCTCTTGCTGCGGGTGATGGAGCGCCTTCGGGGTGTGACCTTGGTGGAGGAAGAGGTCACAGAGTTGCGGGTCGCCAGCGGTCGGGCCTGTGGCGTCGAGCTTGGTGGCGGGGAGCGAATCGAAGCTGGTGCGGTCATTCTCACCACCGGCACTTTCCTCGGGGGTTTGCTCCATACCGGAGACGATTGCCGACCGGGAGGCCGTCTCGGTGAACGGGCGAGCACGAAACTCGGCGCCTCATTGGGCGATCTTGGTTTTGAACTCCGCCGCTTCAAGACCGGCACCCCGCCACGGCTCGCGCGATCGAGCCTCGACCTGTCGCGCCTCGAGCCACAGGAGGGCGACCCTGATCCACGCCCCTTTTCCTGGCGGACGCGGTCGGTTCGCAACCGTTGTTCGTGTTGGATGACGCACACCCCCCCCGAGGTGCAGGAGATTATTGGAGAAAACCTCGACCGCTCGCCGCTTTTTTCCGGTGTGATCGACGGAATCGGTCCCCGGTACTGCCCCTCAATCGAGGACAAGGTGGTGAGATTCCCGCACCATGACCGGCACACTATTTTCCTCGAACCCGAGGGAATCGAAAGTGAACGCATTTACGTCAACGGCCTCGCGACCAGCCTTCCCGAAGATATTCAGGAGCGGGTAGTACACAGCGTCCCGGGTCTCGAACGCGCGGTGTTTCTTCAGTACGGCTATGCGGTGGAATACGATGTGGTGGCGCCCCGTCAGATCGGGCGGGACCTCCAGAGTAGAGAGGTTCAAGGGCTGTATCTTGCCGGTCAACTCCTCGGGACATCCGGCTATGAAGAGGCGGCGGCTCTGGGAATTCTCGCGGGAATCAACGCTGCGAGCCGATTACGGGGTGAGCGCGAGTACGTGCCGAACCCAGAGGATGCCTACCTCGGGGTGTTGGTGGACGACATCTGTGGACGCGAACACCGTGAGCCCTACCGAATGTTCACGTCAAGAGCGGAGCACCGCCTGGTTCTCGGCGTAGATTCGGCCCGAGAACGTCTGATGGGCGTCGGGCGACGCCTGGGGCTGGTGCGGGAGGCGGCGTTTCACGTGGAACGTGAGCGCTGGCGCCGCCGGCGCCGAACGACCACCGAACTGGCGGCGACCCGCCTCAACCCCGACACCCTGACCCGCCGGATGGTGCGGGAAACGGCAGGGATTGATTTTTCAGCCCCGACCACGTGGGCGCGGATTCTCCGCCGCCATGATGTTGATCTGCGGCGGGTGGCGGCGGCCCTGCCCATGCTGCGGGGTTTGAGCAAGGAGGATTGGCGGATCGTTGTCGGTCATCTTCGCTACGACGGCTATCTCTCGCGTCACGAGCGGGAGCGCGAGCGTCTTCGCCGGTTGCGTCATATTCGAATCCCGCCAGACCTCGATCCGGTGGCCTTGTCCGGGTTAACGCGCGAGGCTGCGGAAGCGCTCGTTCGAGAACGCCCGCGGACCCTGGCCGATGCAGAGCGACTGCCGGGTATCACTCCGGCGGCGCTTGCCGTCCTGGCCGGGTGTGTGGCCCGACACCGAGACACGAAATGAGCAACAGGCAAAGCTTTCGTGATCTCCTCGCACCCCACTGCGGCGGAGCGACCCTCGACCGGCTCGTGTGCTATGCCGAGCTCCTCGAAAAATGGTCTCGACGCCATAACCTGGTGTGCTACAGCGGACGGGAGGAGCTGGTCACCAGACATCTTCTGGATTCGTTGGCGGCGGCGCCCCTCATGGGCAATCACGGTCGCCTGGTCGATATCGGCAGCGGCGCCGGGCTCCCGGGAGTGCCATTGCTGGCGGCGTCTCCAGGGTTTTCAGGCGTACTTCTGGAGCCGCGACAAAAGAGATGGGTCTTTCTCAAGCTGGTGATTCGTGAGCTCGGTCTCGATGCCGAGGCCGAACGCGCGCGCTTCCAGGATCTGAAGAATGACCGATCATGGAACGTCGTGACCGTGCGCGCGGTCGGAAATCAACAAGATATTCTCGACTGGGCGAGGTCACGGTTGGCCGCGGACGGGGCGATCTTGCTATGGACCACCGAGGAGGCCGAGGACAGGCTTCGAGGGATGATCGATTGGCGTGTGCTAAGCTCCCCGCTAACCGGCCTGGATCGTGGTCGGCTCCTACGAATGCAACCATGTTTCACGTGAAACTAAGCCCATATTTCTCTTCAGCTTTCGTCACGAGGCCCGTGAGTGGTGTTGAATGACTGCACGGGTGGTCGCAGTCGCCAACCAGAAGGGTGGTGTGGGCAAGACTACGACCGCCATTAGTCTGGGCGCCACCCTGGCCGCCTATGAACGCCGGACGCTCCTTCTCGATTTCGATCCTCAGTCAAACTGCACCGCTGGTCTGGGATGTGATGGTGGCGATGGTCCAACATCATACGATGTCATCATCGGTGGCGCGACTGTCGAAGAAGCGGCGCGACCCACCGCATTTCCTCACCTCGGAATCGTGCCCGCTACCCCGGACCTCGCCGGTGCCGAGGTCGAGTTGGTGGGTATGGTGGGGAGGGAGTTTCGACTTCGGGATGCCCTGGCCGAAGACGAACTGGGGGCGTACGAGTTCATGCTCGTCGACTGCCCACCGTCCCTCGGTCTGTTGACGCTCAACGCGCTTGCAGCGGCTGATGGACTGCTGGTGCCGATCCAATGTGAGTATTTCGCGATGGAGGGGGTGTCCATGTTGATGGCCACCGTGGATGAGGTGCGTCGCTATCTCAACCCAGGGCTCACCATCGACGGTGTCCTGCTCACGATGTACGATGAGCGAACCAACCTCGCGCAACAGGTTGCCGCAGAGGTGCGGGGAGTTTTCGGCGACCTGGTCTTCGAGACGCTTGTACCGCGCAATGTACGGTTGGCGGAGGCGCCGTCGTTTGGCCGACCGATTCATGCCTACGATCTGAGAAGCCGAGGTTCGCAGGCGTATTTACAGCTCGGCAGGGAGTACCTCGAACGGATGGGTAAAGCATGACCGCAAAACAGGCGCTCGGCCGTGGCCTCAAGGCGCTCATTCCCGACACCCCCCGTGCGCGCGCCGGGTTTGCCGAAATTCCCGTTGATTATCTCTATCCCAACCCGCACCAACCACGCCATCGCTTCGATGAGCGGGCTCTCGAGGAGCTGGCGGAATCGATTCGGCGCCACGGCGTTCTCCAACCGGTTCTTGTCAGTGAGGATGGGCCGGAGCGTTACCTCTTGCTGACCGGCGAGCGACGCTGGCGGGCGGCGCGATTGGCGGGGCTGCGGACGATACCGTCGGTTATCCGTGAACGTCTCGCAGATGGCCAGCAGCTCGAGGTTGCGCTGGTGGAAAACTTACAACGGCAAGATCTGACGCCGTTGGAAGAGGCGCGCGCCTTCGATGACCTGCGAACAAGTCTCGGTCTCTCACAAGCCGAGATCGCGGAGCGCGTCGCAATGGACCGCAGCACAGTCGCCAACTCACTGCGTTTGCTAAAGCTTCCGTCCGAAGTTCAGGAGTTGGTGGAGCGGGGCGATCTTTCCGCCGGCCACGGCAGGACGCTGCTGGCGTTTGACGGTGACGAAGAGCGATGCGAATGGGCGCGGCGGGTGGTTGCTACGGGTGTCAGCGTCCGCGAGCTCGAACGTGTAGCGGCTGCGGCACGCGCGGGGGCTGGACGGAAGAGGAAAGCGCGGCCGGGTACCGTTAAAGACCCAAATCTGGTAGCGGCCGAAGGGAAGCTCGCGCTGCGCCTCGGTGCTCCAGTCGAGATTCGGCCCCGCCGGCGGGGCGGCCGTATCGTTATTTCGTGTTCGAATCAGGAAGAGCTGGTACGTGTCTTCGATTTTTTGATGGGGGGTGAGTAATGGCTCGAAGTGGAGAGTCCCTCAACGGCTTTGTCGATTCGGGATGTACGATTCGCGGGGAGCTGGAGTTCAAGACCTATTTTCGCGTCGATGGACGCATCGAGGGAACCGTGCGCTCGAAAGCGGAGTTAGTGGTCGGTGAGAGTGGCACGGTGGAGGGTGAGCTCGAGGTCGCCCGCTGCGTTATTGGAGGCGAGGTTCGGGGGACCATCCGTGCCTCGGAGCAGGTCATGCTCCACGCCACCGCCAAGGTCTGGGCGGACATTCAGACACCAGCCCTCGTGATGGAGGATGGAGCGTTCCTCGAGGGGTCGGTGAGCATGGAGGCGAAAACTGTGAAAAAAAACACAACCGCGGCGGGGACGACATCTTGACCCTGCTTGGTGGATTTGTTAGTTTGAGCCGCCCCATGTTGACAATGGGAGCTGATCGAGCCGGGAGCGGCCGATGACCCCACCAAATTTGTCGTTGCTTTTCGTGATGGTTTGCTTCTGGATGACGCTGTGGCTCGTGCAACGCTTCTTGATCCGTCCGGTCGGCGGGGTTGTCGATGACCGGCAACGGCGCCTCGATGACGCCCAACAGGAATGGACGGCCAAGAACGAGGAGCATCTCGCGGCTGTTGCACGGGTCGAGGATGAGCTGGGAGCGGCGGCCAGGGAGGCCGGCAGGGTCCGCGCAGAGGCACGCCAAGCGGCCATGAATGAGCGCCAGAAGGGCCTTGCCGATGCGCGAGCGCGGGCGGACGAACGTCTCGTTGCGGTGTTGGACGGCCTCGAACTCGAAGCCGAAGCGGCCCGCGCCGAGCTGCGGCAGCAGGCGGAAGAACTGGCCCGTCTGCTCGCGGGCCGCCTCCTCGGACGGGAGATGGCTTCATGAAGCGAATCTTTGGTTGGGGGCTGATCTTCGTCTGTGCCCTCATCTTCGCCATCCTCGTCGACAGCGGCAAGAAGCATCTCGGTGTGCCCGACTATATCTGGTTGTCGGTCAATCTCACGCTCTTTCTCTATCTGCTCGACCGGTACGTCGGCCGACCGATGGGTGTGTTCTTGGACGCGCGGCGCGAAGGGATTGCCGAGGAGCTCGAAAATGCGCGGCGACAACTCCAAGAGGCTGACAGTCTCCAGGCGGATGTATCTCGGCGGTTGTCGGAGCTTGAGGGCGAGGTTGCCCAGCTCGAGACCCGCGCCCTCTCCGAAGGCCAGGCGGAGGCGGCCGCGATCGAGGAGCAGACCCAACAGGAGGAGACTCGCTTTCTGCTGAGGGTTGATGAAGAAATTACGCGCCGTGAGGTGGAGGCCCGAGCGAGGCTCGCCCAGGACGCCGCCGATCTGACGGCCCAGCTCGCCCGGGACCTTCTCGAGCGTGAGATGACCGATGAGGATCGCCACCGCGTGTTCGAGCGCAGCCTCGACGCGATGCGGGGCCTCGAAGGCAAGGAGGAGGCATGACCCGCTTTCGAGCACTGCCGTATGCCAAGGCCTTGATGGCGGTCGTCAAAGACGAGACTCCCGAGCGCCGGGAGATGGTGGCGGAAGAGCTCGACCGCGTGACAGCCGCCCTCGACTCGGTACCGGAGTTTTTCCAGGTGTTGGTCTCGCCCACGGTGAGCGTCGAGGTCAAGAGCACGATTCTCGACGAGGTCCTCGATGCCCTCGAAATTGGGCAGCCGACCCGCCGATTCCTGCATGTGGTCCAGCAGCACTACCGCATGCAGCACATGGCGGACATCGCCGTGGCTTACAGAGAGCTTCTCGATGAATCGCTCGGCCGCACACGCGTCAGGGTCGAAACCGCGGCCGCCCTCGATGCCGGCCAACGTGATCAGTTGGTGCATGTTGTTGAAGCTATGGAAGACGCCTCCGTGGTTGCCGACTTTGCCGTCAAACCGGATCTCCTCGGCGGTTTCCGCCTGCAGGTGGGATCGCGGGTCTTCGACGGTTCACTGGCAGGAGAGTTGGGTCGCCTGAGCAGAGAGATCGAAATCGAACAGGGGTAGAACATGCAGATCAAAGCCGCCGAAATCGCGGACATCATCCGCCGCCAGATCGAAGGGTTCGAGACCGCCATCGACATGTCCGAGGTCGGAACGGTGATCTCGGTGGGTGACGGCATCGCCCGGATCTACGGCCTCGACGGCGTCATGGCCGGGGAGCTCATCGAGTTCCCGCATGATGTCTACGGCCTCGCCCTCAACCTCGAGGAGGACAATGTCGGTTGCGTGCTCATGGGTGAGGTCCACCTCGTCGCGGAAGGTGATGAGGCCAAACGCACGAAGCGCATTCTCGACATACCGGTCGGCCCGGGCATGGTTGGCCGGGTGGTCGATCCTCTCGGCCGCCCGCTCGACGGCAAGGGACCCATCGAATCGACCGAGCGCTACCCCCTCGAGCGCATCGCCCCTGGAGTTGTCGCCCGCCAGCCGGTGAAAGAACCGATGCAGACCGGGATTCTCGCCATCGATTCCATGATTCCAATTGGCCGCGGCCAGCGCGAGCTCATCATCGGCGACCGTCAAACCGGGAAGACGGCGGTGATCCTGGATTCGATCATCAACCAGAAGGGCACCGGCAATATCTGCATCTACGTCGCCATCGGTCAGAAGGCGTCGACGGTGGCACAGGTGATCGCCACCCTTGAAAAGCACAGCGCCATGGAGCACACCATTGTCGTCTCGGCAACCGCAGCGGAACCTGCACCGCTGCAGTACCTCGCGCCATATGCCGGCGCCGCCCTCGGTGAGTACTTCATGTACAACGGGGGTCATGCCGTGTGTTTTTACGATGATCTCACCAAGCACGCCCAGGCCTACCGCGAGATCTCATTGCTCCTCCGCCGTCCACCCGGCCGCGAGGCCTTTCCCGGAGATGTTTTCTTTCTCCACTCGCGCTTGTTGGAGCGGGCGGCAAAGCTCAACGAGGACAATGGCGGCGGCAGCCTCACCGCATTGCCGGTGATCGAGACCCAGATGGGCGATGTCTCCGCCTATATTCCGACCAACGTCATCTCGATCACCGACGGTCAGATCTATCTCGAGTCCGATCTCTTCTACGCCGGTCAACGGCCCGCGGTCAACGTCGGGCTGTCGGTCAGCCGGGTCGGCGGCAACGCCCAGCTCAAGGCCATGAAGGCGATTGCCGGATCATTGCGCCTCGATCTCGCGCAGTACCGCGAGCTCGCAGCTTTCGCGCAGTTCGGCTCCGACCTCGACAAGGCCACCCAGAACCAATTGGCCAGAGGCGAGCGTCTGATGGAGATCCTCAAGCAGGGTCAGTACGCGCCGATTCCGGTCGAGCTGCAGATCGTCGCGATTTTTGCCGGCACCCAGGGTTTTCTCGATGACATGAAGGTGTCGGCCATCGTCGCTTTCATTCCAAACCTCTACCGGTATGCCCGGGACAACGGTGCCGAGACTCTGGAGCGGATCGTCAGCACCGGAGACCTCGATGATCAGACGAGAGACGAGCTGTCGGCACTGATCACGGCAGCGGGCGATCTCTTCCTCAAGGAACACCCGGAGGCCGCCCTTGCCGAACACTAGGGACCTTGTCCGCCGAATCCGCTCCGTCAAGGGGACCCAGCAGATCACTAAGGCGATGAAGGTGGTGGCGACGGCCAAGCTGCGGCGCGCAAAGGAAGCGATTACCAGTGCCAGGCCGTGGGCGGATGCCCTATCACAGGTGCTCGCAAATGTCGCAGCCCGTACCGAGTTCAGCCACCCTCTGCTCGAGCCCCACGACGGAGACCGCACATGGGTCGTGGTGATAACGTCCGACAAGGGTCTGTGCGGTGCGTTCAACTCGAATCTTCTGCGGGCGGTCGAAAAGGATCTCGAGGGCGGCCGGTGGCCGAATGCCGAGCTCGCGGTGATGGGGCGCAAGGCCTCGGATTTCTTTCGTCGCCGGCGCTGGAATCTGATCGTCGACGAACGCGACACGATGTCCAAATTGACCGCTGATGACGGCCCCCGCCTCGCAAAGCAATTGATCGAAGACTTTTCTTCGGGCGAGGTCGAATCCGTGTGGATGGCCTACTCGAGCTTCGTCAACATGATGCGGCAGGATATCGTGATCGAGCGTCTGCTGCCGATCGAGGCGCCGACAGCTGCCGAAAGCGTCGACGAGGCACAGGTCGACTACCTTTACGAGCCGGACCCCGAAACTCTTCTCGCGGAGCTTCTGCCACTGCATGTAGAGACCCAGGTGCAGCGGGCGCTCTATGACTCGGTGGCTGCTGAGCACGCGGCGAGGATGACGTCCATGACCACGGCCACCCGCAACGCAGACGACATGATCGCTGCTCTGACGTTGCTCTATAACCGCACGCGTCAGGCCGCAATCACCAAGGAACTGATCGAGATCGTCTCTGGCGCGCAGGCGCTCGAGGGATAGGGAGTCGAGGATTTATGAGTGAGCAAGTCAACGGCCGTGTCGTCCAGATCATCGGCCCGGTGGTGGATGTGGAGTTTCCCGACCAGCATCTGCCGGCGATTCTCAATGCGGTCCAAATCGTCGATGACGGTGCGATGGGGGAGGTGCCCATCGATGTCACCACCGAGGTGGCCCTGCACCTGGGTGAAAACAGGGCGCGGTGCATCGCCATGGAGCCCACTGACGGCATGGTTCGCGGCATGAAGGCCACCGATCTTGGACAGCCGATTTCGGTTCCGGTAGGGCGAGAGACCCTTGGCCGGGTCCTCGGCGTGCTCGGGGAACCCGTGGACGGTAGAGGACCGGTGGAAACGGAAGAACGCCTGCCGATCCATCGCGAACCGCCGCCGTTGTCCGAGCAGTCCACCGAAACCGAGATGTTCGAGACCGGTATCAAGGTCGTCGATCTCCTCGAGCCCTATACCAAGGGCGGGAAAACGGGTCTCTTCGGTGGCGCCGGCGTTGGCAAGACCGTGATCATCATGGAGCTCATCAACAATGTGGCGCTCCAGCACGGCGGTTTCTCGGTCTTCGCCGGAGTCGGCGAGCGGACCCGTGAGGGCAATGATCTGTGGCTTGAAATGACCGAGGCCGGGGTCATCGACCCCGATAGCTGGGAGAACTCCAAGGCCGCCCTGATTTACGGTCAGATGACCGAGCCGCCGGGCGCCCGTCTTCGCGTCGGTCTGACCGGCCTCACCGTCGCCGAGTATTTTCGTGATTCCGAGGGGCAGGACGTGCTCCTCTTCATCGACAACATCTTTCGTTTCACCCAGGCCGGCTCCGAAGTTTCGGCGTTGCTCGGCCGGATGCCGTCGGCGGTAGGCTACCAGCCCAATCTCGCCACCGAGATGGGTATGCTCCAAGAGCGCATCACCTCGACCAAGACCGGCTCGATCACCTCGGTGCAGGCGATCTATGTGCCCGCCGACGACCTTACCGATCCAGCGCCGGCCGCGGCCTTCGCCCACCTCGACGCCACCTCGGTGCTGTCGCGGCAGATCGCCGAGCTCGGCATCTACCCCGCGGTTGACCCGCTCGCCTCGACCTCACGCATCCTCGACCCGGGAGTCGTCGGTGAGGAACACTACATGGTGGCCCGCGAGGTTCAGCGCATTCTCCAGAAATATAAAGACCTGCAGGACATCATCGCGATCCTCGGCATCGACGAGCTCTCCGATGAGGACAAACTCACGGTGGCCCGCGCGCGCAAGATCCAGCGCTTCCTGTCCCAACCCTTCCACGTTGCCGAGCAATTCACCGGGATGAAGGGCCGGTACGTCAAGGTGGAAGACACCGTCAAAGGCTTCAAGATGCTGGTCAACGGCGAGTTCGATGATCTACCCGAGCAGGCCTTCCTTTACGTTGGCGGCATCGACGAGGCGATCGAAAAGGCCGAGAAGATGAAGGCGGAGGGCTGAGGTGGCTGAACGCCTGCGTCTCGACGTCGTCACCCCCCGATGCCGCGTCATCGAGTGCAGCGCCGACGAGATTCGGATTCCCGGTGCTCTCGGGGAGCTCGGAGTGCTGCCGGGTCACACGCCACTCCTGACCTCCCTCGGGACCGGCGCGATCACGTGGTTTGACGGCGACACAACCGGTCGGTTGGTGGTCCAGGGCGGCATCGCCGAGGTCCAACCACATGCGGTGACGGTGCTCGCGACCATCGCGGAGACCCTCGACGAGATCGATGTCGAGGCCGCACGCCTCAAGGCTGCGGAGGCACGGGAGGCGCTCAAATCGGCATCCGCGGATGAGTTTTCCGAGCTCGATGCGGTATTGCGGTTGGCCGAGGCGAGAATCAACGCCGCTGCCGGCACCTACTGATACTCGGCGCCGAGAATCACACTGACGATGATCGCGCCAACGGCGGCTGGGGCAGCGATTCTGATGAGAAACAGCCATAGGGGGAACACCCATCCCAGTGGACCGTTGCCCTCCTCGAGCTCCTCTCTGGTCTCGTCACGGCTGAGAATCCAGCCGGTGAAGAGCGCGATCAGGAGGCCGCCGACCGGCAGGAACCAGTTGCTGGCGAGATAGTCGAGGGTGCCGAAGACCCCTGCAGTGGAGGGTCGTCCGATGAGGTTGATGCTCGACAGAGCGTCATTGCCCCCCAGACTGACCGCGCTGAGTATGCCGAAGACGAGAATCGCCGCACCCATCGTCAACGTCGCCCGCTGCCGCCGCCATCCCAGCTCATCGATGGCGTAGCTCGAGACCACCTCGAGCAGGCTGATGGTGCTCGTCAATGCGGCAAAAGCCACCAGCACATAAAAGAGCGCGCTCACGGCCGCTCCTCCGGGCAGTTGGAAGAACACAACGGGAAGGGTTGTGAACAGAATGGTCGAGCTCTTTGTGACCTCGAAGTCGAAGCTGAAGATAATCGAGAACATGATGATGCACGCCGCGATGGCGATCATGGTGTCCAATGCGCAGATCGTCAGGGCGGCGCGAGGAATGGAATCGCGCTTTCGCATATAACTGCCATAGGTGAGCATGGCCCCCATGCCCAGGCTGAGGGTGAAGAAGCTGTGGCCGAGAGCCTCGAGCACCCCGCCTGCGGAGAGCTCGCTGAAATTCGGACGGAAGAGGAAACGAATCGCCTCGCCAAACCCGGGTGTCCAGAACGAGTAGATCACGAGCATGAGGAGAATAGACAGCAGAACCGGCATGAGGAACTTGGCGGCCCTTTCGATGCCTCTTCCAACGCCGAAGTAGACGATCCCGAT
>CAYPBC010000007.1:16671-20471 GCA_964408845.1 uncultured Thermoanaerobaculia bacterium | reverse complement strand
TGGAAGCGTGACGAGAAGGAGCTCGCCGACGTCAAGTACGCGATGGGCGCCGACCCCACCGGCAATCTGTCACGGCTCTTCGGAGTCTACGATGAGAACACCGGCCTCGCCCTGCGTGGCGTCTTCATCATCAGCCCCGAAGGCACCCTCTTCAACTCCGAGGTCAACTTCTACAACATGGGCCGCAACATCGACGAGCTGATGCGCAAGTTCAAGGCCAACCTCTACCTCGCGCGCAAGGCCAAGGCAGGCTCCGACGAGGGCTGTCCCTCCAAGTGGAAGGACGAGGGCGACAAGACTCTCAAACCCGGACCGGAGATGGTCGGGCGCGTTCACGAGGCTCTTCAGGACTGACGGCGTTTCCCCCTGATTCCCAACCCCGCCTTGGACTCCGAGACGGGGTTTTGCTTTATCGGTTGTTCTTTTTTTCGCCGTGCGCCTGCGGGCGCCCGCCGAAAAAAAGAAAAGGGGGAGTAACATCTCGGGCGGATAGACTGATCGGAGGTTGCCATGCGTCGAATCGCCCTCTTTCTCGTCGCGATCGCTATCACACTCCCGACTGCGGGCGTCGAACGCCCGGTCCACACGTACTCGATTGTCGCCCGCGATGCGGCGACCGGCGACCTCGGCGTGGCCGTTCAGTCGCACTGGTTTTCGGTCGGCTCGATCGTGACCTGGGCCGAGGCCGGGGTCGGCGCGATCGCCACCCAGAGCTTTGTCGATCCGGCGTACGGGCCGCGCGGTCTAGAGCTCATGAAGAGCGGGCTCTCGGCCGAACAAGCCCTTGATGCGCTGCTCCTGGTCGACGAGGGCCGCGATGTGCGCCAGGTGGCCTTTGTCGACACCTCGGGCCGGGTCGCCGCCCACACCGGCGCCAAGTGCATCGAGGCGGCCGCCCATCACGTCGGCGGCGGATACTCTGTGCAGGCCAACATGATGCTCAACGACAAGGTCGTGCCGGCCATGGCAAAAGCCTACGAAGAAACCGAGGGCGACCTCGCCGATCGGCTGATGGCTGCGCTCGAGGCGGCGCAGTCGGTCGGCGGCGACATCCGCGGCAAACAGTCGGCCGCCATGCTCATTGTCAAGGGAGAATCAACTCGACGGCAGTGGGCCGACCGGGTCCTCGAGCTCCGCATCGAGGACCACCCCACCCCCATCGCCGAGCTCCACCGCCTGCTCGGGGTCCACCGCGCCTACGAGCACATGAACGCGGGCGATCTCGCGGTGGAGCACGACGATCTCGAGCTCGCAATGGCCGAGTACAGCCAAGCCGCGGAGCTGCTGCCCGGAAACGTCGAGGTCCAGTACTGGGCCGCGGTCACCCTCGCCACAAGCGGCAAGCTCGATGAGGCCGTGCCCATATTTCGCACCGTCTTTGCCGCCGACCCCAACTGGGTCGAGCTCACCCGCCGATTGGTGAAGCCCGGAATCATCCCCGACACAGCGGAGGGACACGCGCTGGTGAAGTCGATCATCGACCTGGCCGTGGGTTCGTCGTGAACATGAGGTCTCTCACCGCCCACAAGTTGGTGGTCGCTGTTGCGCTTATATGCAGCTGGCATTCAGCATGCGGCCGGGGCCCCGAGAACGCCGTCCAACCCGACGTGCTGTTGGTGTCGATCGACAGCTTGCGGGCGGACCACCTGGGCTGCTATGGATACCTTCGGGACACGAGCCCGAGGCTTGACCGCCTCGCTGACGAAGGAGTGCGGTTCGATACCGTGGTCAGCACGACGTCGTGGACCCTCCCCGCCCACGCAGCACTGTTCACCGGACTTTTCGACCCGGCTCATGGGACGACAGACATCGACCGGCGGCTTGCCGACGGCTATGACACCTTGGCGGAGCGTTTTCGCGCTGCGGGATGGACCACGGCGGGCTTCTACGCCGGGCCCTTGCTGCACCCAACGTTCGGACTCAACCAGGGTTTCGACAGCTGGATCAGCTGCATGAGCACCCCGGCATCCACGCTCGATAATCACTCCGACCTCGAAACTCTCTTCGAGGCCAACACCTCGTCCCACGCCGACGTCACTGGGCCTCGCACCCTGGAAGCGTTCCGGTCTTTTCTCGAGGACGACCCCGACGGCGCGCTCTTCCTTTTCGTTCACTTGTGGGACCCCCATTACGATTACATCCCACCAGCACCGTACGATCGATTTTTCGACCCGGACTACTCCGGAAGCCTCGACGTTCGCGCCTATCCCTTCAACGATTCAGTCTACGCGGGAATGGATCGCCGCGACCTCGAACATGTGATTGCCCTTTATGACGGCGAGATTCGGTTCACAGACACCACGCTTGCGGAGTTGTTGGAGTTGCTGGACCGGGCCCGGCCCGAACGCCCTCGTCTGACGGTTGTGACGGCGGACCACGGGGAAGAGTTCTTCGAACACGGTGGAAAAGGACATCAACAAACATTATTCGAAGAGTCGATTCGGGTGCCGTTACTGCTTCATTGGCCTGGCGAGCTTCCCGCCGGCCTGGTTGTGAGTGGCCCGGTAAGTCTGGTCGATGTCGCACCTACAGTGTTGTCCCTGGCAGGCATAGACTCTCCGGCGCGATTTCAGGGAATCGATCTTTCCTCGGCGATTCGCGGTCAAGCGGTGCCCTCGCGAGGCCTCCACCAGCTGCTCGCGGTAGGTGGACGACGCATCGAGGCGCTGCGAACGAAACACCACAAGCTCATGCGCGCTGACGATCTGGTCGCACACTTAAACCTAGAGACCGATCCGCGCGAACTCGACCTCCGCCCGGGGCCGCCGCCTGACGATCCTTCGCTTGCACTTCTCCTCGAGGCGATACTTGCGGACTCGCGATCGTTGCGTACCGCTTTCAGCGGCGGCGAGGCCGAGGCCCGCCGGATCGATCCAGCTCTGGCCGAACGGCTTCGAGCTCTCGGTTACGTGCAGTGAACGACGACGCATCGATTATTCTCCGGCTTTCGACGAGTTTCTTGCTGACCGGACGGCTCATTAAACCCGGAATCATCCCCGACACAGCGGAGGGACACGCGCTGGTGGAGCGGATCATTTCCGTGGCAGAGTGATCTAGCCCGCGACCTGCTGGAGGTGGACGTCGGTCTGCGGGTACGGAATCGAGCAACCTGCAGATTCGAGACCTTCCTTGAGTTGGCGGGTGAGATCGAACTTGAGACTCCAGTAGTCGGCGGCGTTGCACCAGGGGCGGACCACCAGGTCCACTGACGAGTCCCCGAGATTTCCCACGGCGATCTGCACCTCGGGCTCGGCCAGCACGCGTTCATCTGCGGTGACAATCGAGCGGATGGTGTCCATGGCGGTCTGGATGTTGTCGTTGTACGAGATGCCCATCACCATGTCGATGCGGCGGGTCTCGTAGCCGTTGAAGTTCTTGATCGTCGCCCCGTAGACCTGCCCGTTGGGGACGGTGATCCTGATGTTGTCGGGGCTCTTGAGGGTCGTCGAGAAGATGCCGATCTCCTCGACCGTGCCCGTCGTTCCTGCTGCATCAACGAAATCACCCAGGTTGAAGGGGCGAAAGATGAGCAGCATGATGCCCGAGGCGAAGTTCCCGAGAGTGCCCTGGAGGGCGAGACCGACGGCGAGGCCGGCGGCGCCGAAGATCGCTATGACCGAGGTCGTCGCCACCCCGAGCCGGTTGAGCGCGGCAATCACCACAACCGCGAGAACCGAGTAGTACACCAGCTTGGCCACGAAGGGGATGAGCGTGGCATCCACGTCGCCGCGTTTCAGGCTCGTACGAGTAATCTTGCGCGCCCAGCCGGCCACCATGCGGCCGACAACGAGAATGACGAT
>CAYPBC010000007.1:0-16571 GCA_964408845.1 uncultured Thermoanaerobaculia bacterium | reverse complement strand
GAGTAATCTTGCGCGCCCAGCCGGCCACCATGCGGCCGACAACGAGAATGACGATCGCGGCGACCACTTCCATGTAATTGTTGACGACCATCTGCCAGGCCGAGTCGATGAGTTGCTGTAGCTGTTCCATTTCCTGTTCCCTCCACGATCCCTCAGCCAGCCACAAGCTCGGACGTGCAGTGCGGACAGCGGATCGCCATGATGGGTATTTCGGTGTAACAGAAATCGCAGTCCTTGGTGGTCGGCTCTGCGGGCGCCTCTTCTTCCTTCCGCTGCATGGCATTGATCGCCTTGATAACGAAGAAAACCGCCAGCGCAATAATCAGAAAGCCGATGATCGTGTTGACAAAGACGCCGTAATTGACCGTAACAGCTCCAGCGGCCTGGGCATCGGCAAGCGCAGCATACGGTCCCGCCGGGGTTCCCTCCGTAATTACCGCAAACAAGTTGGCGAAGTCGACACCTCCCAGCGCCAAACCAATTGGTGGCATCAGGACATCACTCACAAAGCTCTTGACGATCGTGCCGAATGCGGCACCAATGACGATGCCGACCGCCATATCAACCACGTTGCCCCGCATGGCGAATTCCTTGAATTCCTTGAACATCACACACTCCTTTTCGACCTTGGTCCGACCAGATGCTTTTGTTGCGACGTCGGACGCCGCCGGCAAACGACGCACGATTCTCAGAAGTTGAGGACGACGGACGCAGTCGATGTGGTGTCGGTGCTGTCGGCGTCGCCGATCGGCTGGTTGCGGTAGCGCAGGTCGAAGCCAAATCTGAGTGCCAACCAGTCGTTGATGGACGACTCGATGGAGGTCAGCGACTGGAGACGCCAATCGTCGGTGTCGTCGAAGTTGGGGAGAAAAACGAACCGTTCGGTGAGCTTCGAGCTCGCCCCCAACTTCCACTCCCAGCTCAGACCCAGAAGACCGCCCATAAAGTCTACGTCTTCGGCCGGCGGTACCCGGTCCTCCCAGGTGTAGGCGAGACCGGCGTCGAGCTTCAGCAGTTGGCGCTTGCTCTCCACCGCGAGGTAGGTTACGCCCGCCGAGGCCACGGTCTGCGAGTCGAAGCCGGTGAAGGGATCTCTCGCCCACGCGAGGCCGCCGAAGGCCTCCCAACGCGTGCTCAGCTTGCGCACTGCGCGCGCGGAGACGAAGTAGTTCTCGGCCGTCGTCTCCCCGTCGTTATCGGCCCGGTTGCCGCGAGCCGCGAACTCGAGCCCCCACGGTTCCGGCTTGCGGTTGAGCCCAAAATCCAGACCGAGGGTCGAGGTGTCGGTGTTGCCGCTGGTGGCGACCCAGGCGAGACCCAGCGAGCCCTTCCAGGTCGGCTCCGGTTCGTCTTCTTCCGTCTCCTGGGCAAGGACCGGCGCCACGCCGATCATGAGCGTCAATATCAAAGCGATGGACCGAATTTTCATTGTGTTTCCTCCTTCTAGTCCCGCAACCATGGTCCGAGCCGCATGTTGTCGGATGTTGGTGAATCAATATAGACAGAAAATACTGGAAGTCAACCGAGATTAACTGACGAATCGTGGCGGCATTCCTTCCCGGTGGCCACCGGCAATTCAAAATTGAGAATTGAAAATTCCTCATTTCCCCGGATACTCGACCTTCCAGTCGTTCTTCATATCGACCACCGTCCAGCCCCGCGCCTCGGCCTCGTCGAGCCCCTTGTCCAGCCGCCCGACGCGGGTGTCGCGGTCGTAGGCCCACTCGCGCTTGGTGTCAGTGTGGCGGACAAAGAGGCAGAAGCTCTGCCCGTCACCGGCCGCGGTCCACCGCTGCATCTGCAGATCGCCGTCGGAGTTGCCGAAGGCCGCGATCGGCCGGCGGCCGATGTGGGAGTTGATGCCGACCGGCTTGCCCGCCTTGTCGTCGATGAAGGCGATCTCGGGCAGGCGAAGAAGGACCGGCTCGCCGTCGCGGATCTCGAAAGCAGTCTTGATGCTCGAGTCCACCGCCTGCTTGGGCGAGATGCCACAGAACTCGTCGAACACATGTATGAATGAGCAACACATTCTGTCGCCAGTCGCGTGCAATTGCCGACCACCTGAGCCGGATCGAAGCCGAGCTCGAGGGATGCGAGACGACCGTTCAAGAACCCTACTGGCATCGGTGCGCGATGTGGCACCGATGCTCCACAGCACCTCTGATTCTGCTGGTATCCGGCCGCCCGCTTACTTCGGCAGGAACTGCATATTCAGCGCGGTGAAGATTTGGACCTCGGGCTGGCCGACCCCTTTGTGCAGAATCGTGAACTGGGGCTCGATGAACATGTTGAAGACCGTATGGCCCGCCTTGACCACCTTGCCGAGGCGAATGCCGAGAGGCACGTTGTAGGTGCTGTCCTCGATGTTGAAGACCCACAGCGGCGCGGTCCCCATGTAGGTCCCCTTGCCGAGCTGGATGAAAAGGAAGGGCTGCATCACGGCGAGGCTGGTGTCGCGTCCGTCGCCCGCGAAGTCGGTCTGGTAAGTCAGCAGGCCGCCCCACTGGACGACCGGCGAGGTGGCGTTGAAGTAGACCGCCGCGGCGCCCGCCTGCCACACGTCGGCACCAAGGACATCGTCGGTGGCGGTCGGCGCGGCGAGCAGGGGGCCGACGCCGAACTGCCTGGGCGATGACGGATCGGACACAAGGTAGGCGAGGAAGACGTTGAAGTCGCCGAGACCCGAGACCGGGTCCCGCCCGCCGCCAACCGGCACCGTTTTGACCGGCAACGAGGCACGCATCAGCCACTTGCCGAAGGGCTGAGCGTAGCGCAACCAGGCGGTGTTCGCCGTCTCGCCGGTGCCGTAGAGCTCGGCGAAGTAGTAGTTCTGGATGTTGAAGGCAATCATGTTGGCGAGCGGGTTGTTGGCGTTGGCAGCCGCATTCTCCGCAGCACTCTCCTGGGCAGCCACCGGCGACACCGCAAGCCCCATCAGCAGAATCGCAGCACCGAGCACTCGGTTTCTTTGCATGGTCTCTCCCGTGTTTCGTTGACCGGATGCTAACACGGAGCGAGGCACAAAAATGCAGGAATCACGATCGGTGATCTTCCTTGGCTTCGGCTTCCACGAAAACCTTCTTGACCAGCGGCCAGTCCTTTTTGATGGCGTGGTCCAACTGGTCGACCGCGTCCTCGATCGATTCGACGGTGCATTGGTCACTGAAATCCAGGCTCACGTTCACCAGGATGTACTCGGGGCCCATGTGCAGAGTCAGCACCTCGTTCACGTTCTCGACCCCGGGTGGCGCTGCGGCCAGCTCGCGCACTCCAGCCACGCATTCGGGAGAGGCCGCCTCACCGATGAGGAGGTCCTTGGTCTCGACGGCCAGCAGCCAGGCGGTGACGGCGAGAATCAGTCCGATGACCACCGAGGCGGCGCCATCCATCCAGGACAGACCCGTGGCGTTCGCCAACCAGATTCCGACAGCGGCCACCATGATCCCGGCCATGGCGGCCGAATCCTCGAACAGAACCACGAAGGTGGCCGGGTCCTTGCTGTCCCGCACGGCCTGCAGATAACCGAGCCTGCCTTTGGCGCGGGAAAACTCCTTGAACGCGAAGAGCCAGGCGGCGCCCTCTAACACAAAGGCCAAACCGAGCACCAGGAAATTCAACCGAATGTTCTGCATGGGCTCCGGGTGTTGAATGTGCCGGATCCCCTCGTAGATCGAAATCCCGGCGCCGACAGCAAAGATGAGGATAGCGACCACGAAGGACCAGAAGTAGACCTCCTTGCCGAAACCGAAGGGGTGATCGGCGTCCGGTTTCCGCTTCGACTTGTGCAGACCCAGCAGGAGCAGGATCTGATTGCCGGTGTCGACTACGGAATGGATACCCTCCGAGAGCATGGCCGAGCTGCCCGTCGCCGCCGCGGCGCCCAGCTTGGTGATGGCGATCAGACTGTTGCCCGCGAGGGCGGCGAAGATGACCTTCCGAGAACCGGAATGGGACATGTTTCCTCCAAATGGATAGACGCCGGAGCGGCCGGATCATAGCACCGGCCGACGACGGTACCTTGACCGGTCAGAACACCTCCGGTAGGGTCCGCTCGACAATCAGTCCTGAGAATCGAGAAATGGGAGATCCGACACGGACGCCGATTGAGCGACTGACGAAGGGGCGGGACGATGCCGATTCGAACGATGAGCGTTTTCTTCAAGGCCGTCGGTGACTTTTTGCGAGCATGGCCAAGGCTGCTGGCCACCGACATGGTCTACAAAATCATCGCCTTCGTCGTTCTCATCCCGCTGGTGGGCATCGTTCTCGAGTTTTTCATCTCGACCAGGGATAGCTCGGTCCTGGCGGACCAGGATATCCTGTTCTTCGTCCTGAGCCCGGTGGGTCTGGCGGCGCTGGTGGTTGTGGGCGCGGTGAGCCTCGCAATTCTCACTCTGGAGCAGGCCTGCATGATGGCGATCGGCTTCGGGGAGACCCGCAATCTCCACGTTCGTACGACTGACGCCCTCTGGTTCGGCGCACGACACGCGTGGTCGGTGACGAGGCTGGCGCTTCGGATCTTCATCCGCGTGCTGCTCATCGCCCTTCCCTTCCTCGCCGCGGGTGGTCTCGTCTATCTGCTGCTCCTCAGAGAACACGACATCAACTTCTACCTCGCCGAGCGGCCGCCGGTCTTTCTCTTTGCGGCCGGCGCCGTCGTCGCTCTGCTGGCGGTGATGGCGGTGCTGATCATCCGCAGACTGTTGAGCTGGGCGTTCGCCCTGCCGCTCGTGCTCTTCGAGGGCGTCGGTCCGGCGCAGGCGCTGACGACCAGCGTCGAGCGGACTGGCGGCCACAAGATAATCGTCGGGATCACCCTCGCGGCCTGGGGCGCGGTGGCGACCCTGCTGTCGGCGGCACCGCTGGCGATCATCGGCACAGTAGGCCGCTGGATAGTGCCCAAGGTCGCGGGCTCCATGACCGTGCTGGTGATCGTGATGGGTGGGTTCTTGCTTCTGTGGGGGCTCCTCAATCTGTTGGTGATGCTGGTCAATGCGGCGATGTTCGCGCTGCTCACCGTTCGCCTCTACGACCGGTTCGGCAGCTCGGCCGAAGCGCAGCTGTCCAGGGTGGCAATCTCCGAAAGACTGGCCGCGGATGATCGGCGGAGGCTGTCAATGAAGTGGGCGCTCGCCGGTCTCGCCGTTGCTGCGATTCTTGCGGCCATCGCAGGTTCTCTCTTCATGGACAGCGTGCGGTTCGACGACGATGTGATCGTCATCGCCCACCGTGGAGCGGCCGGGAGCGCGCCGGAGAACACCCTCGCCTCGATTGCCCTGGCGGTCGAGCAGGGTACGGACATGGTCGAGATCGACGTCCAGGAGACCGCAGATGGCGAGGTCGTGGTGGTCCACGACAGCGATCTCATGAGAGTCGGCGGCACGGCAGTCAAAATCTGGGAGGCCACCTACGACGAGCTCACGCAGGTCGACGTGGGGAGCTGGTACGGAGCGGAGTTCAGCGGCCAGCGCGTGCCGACCCTCGAGCAGGTGCTCGAGCTCTGCAAGGGGCGAGCGTGGGTCGACATCGAGCTCAAATACTACGGCCACAATGAACGCCTCGAGGAGAGGGTGGCCGAGATCGTCGAAAGGATGGAAATGGAGGACGAGGTCGTGCTGATGTCGCTCGTCTACGACGTCGTCCTGTCGATGAAGGCGCTGCGGCCCGACTGGACGGTCGGACTGCTGACCGCCAAGGCGGTCGGTGACCTGACCACCAGCGACGCCGACTTTCTCGCCGTTCACGTCGGAATCGCAAACTCTCGCTTCGTGCGCCGCGCCCACGCCGCCGGCAAGGAGGTCTACGTGTGGACCGTCAACGACAAGATCAACATGTCGCGGATGATGAGCCGCGGGGTCGACGGCGTCATCACCGACCACCCGGCGCTCGCACGGCAGGTGATCTCCGAGCGCGCCGAGCTCAGCTCGGCCGAACGGCTGATGCTGACCGCTGCGTTCTGGATGGGGCTCGAGCCGAGGGAACCGCCGCCCGAGGCGGATATCGGGGAAGGCTCTTAGTTCTCAATTCTTAATTCTTAATGACGCCCACCCTTGCCGCCGAAGATCCACTGGAAGGGTGGGGCGATAATTGAGAATTCAAAATTCAAAATTCAAAATTATTTCTTGTATTTCACCGAACAGCCGTAGGGCTTTGTCTCGGCTGTGCTGACCGCCTTGTTTGCGAGAACCTCGTCGAGGGCAGCAGCGACGTAATTGGAGGCCGGGCCATCCTTGTTGCCCCGCGGATCATCGTCGATGGCGCCCACGTAGAGCAGCCGCCCGCCGCCGTCGATGACGTACATGTGGGGCGTGGTCATGGCGCCGTAGAGGTGACCAACCTCACCAGCCTGGTCGATCAGGATCGGGTATGGCAGGTCGTTGGCGGCCCTGAACTTCGCGTTGGCCGCCGCGTCCATGTAGTTGGTGGAGTTGATGGTCAGCCAGACCACACCCTGGGCGCCATACCTCGTCGCGAGGTTCTTCATGGTGCCGGCTCTGTAATGGCGCTGGACAAACGGGCAGTCGGGGTTGAGCCACTCCAGAACCACCACCTTGCCCGAGTAGTCGGACAAGCTGACCTGGTTGCCGGCCGTGTCGGACAAGGTGAATGCGGGCGCCCGATCACCGACCGCAACGCCATCTCCGGCGAGGGACGGGCCTGTCAGCATCAGCACTGCCATGGACAACATCAACGTGATTTCAGCTCTCATATCGTCTCCTTTACCATTCGTTTCCCGTGAGGTCGACGGCCAAGGTCCAGCCACGGCGTCTTCCGTCGTCATCGGTGATCACCACCAGGGAGTCCAAAATGTCGGACGAAAGCTCGGACCCTGCCCTCTCGCGAACCACGGCGTCGATACGAGTCAGCCCGCCTCGGGTTTGCACCCCAACGTCCTCGACCACGAGCGTCTCGGGTGGATCCGGAAACCATTCCACCGGCCCCGGCGGCGGATCCAACCAGCGCAGCCACAGGCTGAGATTGCCCTCGGTGATCCCACCAGTGGCTCTGACCGAAAACGGGGGGGCCCGGCTATCGATTCCCTGCGGTAGGCTTTCGGGCCGCGAGGAGAGGTCAGAATCATCCTTCAGCTCCGCCAGATTGGCCTCGAGCCGGATCGAACCGAGGACGCACACGCCCTTGCACGCGAGCCAGGAGACCTCTGCACCGACGGTCGACAACGCAGGGTCGAAGTCCGGCGCTGCGTGCACCCTGGAGGCGAGCACCACCGTGCCCTCGTAGCCATAGCCCGGGATGCCTTCGCTTTGGGTGAAGGCGATCGGCAGAGGCCACTCCAGTTCGTCGACCTGGAAGCCCTCAGGAAGCTCCCACCTGATGTCTGTTGCCAACCCCGCCCCGCCCGGGTTGCGCCAGTAGATGTGCCAGCCGGGCTTGACCTCGAAGCGCACGCCGAGGTGAAAGTCGCCTCCCGGAGCGATGTGGTCGGTGTCGGCCACCAACCGGGCCCGCACGTTGCCCGCTCCAAAATCACTCGCCGCGGTTATTGGTGCCCAGGCTCCGACTACGAGGGGCACGCCCATGAGCGTTTTCCAGCATCGCACGTTCATGACTATGAGAATCAATTCCCGCGGCGTGTATTCCCCGGCTCGTGTACGAAGAGCACCTCCTGGTTATGCCAATCAAGACCGAAGACGCTACCGGTGGGGAGGAACCGATCGACCCCGAGATCCTGGGTGAGCGCCCGGATGACGCCGCCATGGACGAAGAGCAGATGGCATCCGGGCTCGAGACCATCGATGAAATCGTGTACTCGATCATGGAACTGGATGTGGGACTCGCCGCCCGGCGTGGAAAACCCACGGAAATCCCGGAAGACCTCACCGTGGTCGGCGTCGGCTTCCTCATAGGTGCAGCCCTCGATATCGCCGAAGTGGCACTCGCGCAGGCGGACATCGCGACGGGCCTCGCCCCACGCCAGACGCGCGGTCTCGACCGCCCGCTCGAGGTCCGACGACCACACGCCGGTGAATTCCCGGCCGTCGAGCACCGCCCGCAGATCGGCGGCCTGGCGACGGCCGGTGGCGGTCAGCGGCGGGTCGCTCCAACCCGCCACTCTCTTCGTGGCCGAGAACGTTGTTTCACCGTGGCGGACGAGCCAAAGCTCGAGTGTGGTTTTCATGGCTGGCAAGGATAGCGTGGATCGGAATTAGGAATTAGGAATTAGGAATGCCGGCCATCCCCGCTTCAGTTCTCAATTCTCAATTCTTAATTTTCCACTTCTGCGCCCGTAGCCAGGGTGGCCTGGGATTGAGAATTGAGAATTAAGAATTGAGAATTCAACCGGCGTACATCTCCTCTATGAGATCGGCGTAGGCCTCGGTCACGGCCCGCCTTCTGACCTTCATGGTCGGTGTGAGGGCTCCTCCTTCCACGGTCAGTGGCTCGGGCAGGACCTGGAACTGCTTGATCTGTTCGAAGCGGGCGAGCTTGGCGTTGACGCCCTCGACCGCGCACGCAAACTCCCGTTCAAGATCAGGATTCGACACGACCCGAGCGAGGTCGTCGGCGTCTTCGCCTCGATCCTCGGCCCACGCCGCCACGACCTCGGGATCGGGCGCCAACAGAACGACGAGGTACGGCCGCCCGTCGCCGATGAGCACCGCGTTTTCGATGTACGGTGACTGTTTGAGCTCCGACTCCACCGGTTGCGGGGCAATGTTCTTGCCACCGGCGGTGACGATGAGGTCCTTCTTGCGGTCGGTGATGAAGATGAAACCGTCGTCGTCGATGGTGCCGATATCGCCGGTGAGGAAGAAACCCTCGGCATCAAAGACCTCGGCGGTCTGCTCGGGCTTGTTCCAGTATCCGGAAAAGACCGACGGGCCTTTTGCCAACAGCTCGCCGTCGTCGGCCACCCGCATCTTGTAGCTGGACAGCGGACGGCCCACCGAACCGAGGCGCATGTCGCCGGGCGCCCATCCGTTCATGGAAATCATAGGGGAGGTCTCGGTGAGGCCCCACGCCTCCTGGATCGGGATGCCGATGGCCTGGAAGAACTCGTGAACATACAACGGCACAGCAGCGCCACCGCAGAAGGAGGCCTTCAATCGGCCCCCGAGGGCGGCACGGATCTTGGACAGCACCAGGCGGTCGGCCAGGCGGTGCTTGAGGGCGAGACCGCCACCCACCGGTTCTCCCGCCAGCCGCCGCCGCGCAACCTCGGCGCCGGTGGCGACCGCCCAGTGAAAGAGGGCGCGCTTGGCCGGAGACGCCGCCTCGGCCCGCGCGACGATCGCGGCGTGGACCTTCTCCAGCAGCCGCGGAACGCTGGCAAAGACGGCCGGCCGAATCTCCTTCATGAGCTCGCCGACGTGATAGACGGAGCAGTAGGCCCGGGACACCCCGAGGGACATGTACATGTATCCCGCGAGACGCTCGATCATGTGACACAAGGGCAGGAACTCGAGCCCGAACTCGTCCCGCTCGACCTCGACCCGCTCGAGACCCTCGGCCACGTTGATGACGATGTTGCGGTGGCTCAGCATCACCCCCTTGGGTTCGCCGGTAGTGCCCGAGGTGTAGACAATGGTGGCGAGATCCTCGTCGCTCACCTGATCTGCCCGCTCCCAGAAGCGCTCTTCGGCGCCGTCGGTCGTCTCGCCCCAGAGGTCGTCGAGCGCCAGGACGCCCTCGGACCGCTCACCCTCCACCTGCACCAGGTGACGCAACTCGGGGCAGGTCGCCCGCACCAGGAGGAATTTCGCCATCTGCTCGGGGTTCTCGGCAATTGCGACCACCGCCCCCGAGTCCCCCGCCTGGTAACCCACTTGCTCCGGGGTCAGGGTCGCGTAGATGGGCGCGTTGACCGCGCCAAGGCTGAGGATCGCGATGTCGACCATGTGCCACTCGGGGCGGGTGTCGCAGACCACGATCACCCGGTCACCGGCCACAACCCCGAGATCGGCCAGGGCATCGGCCAGAGCCGCCGTGCGGCGGAAGAATTCCATGGTCCCGAAGGACCTGGTCCCGCCCGGAAAGTAGTGAACGTAATGGTCTTCTCGAGGATCGTCGAGCTCGTGGCGATAGAGGTCGAGGATGGTTCGATCGCTCATTGGATCCTCCCCGGTCGTGGCGCTATGTCTGTGTTCTGCTCGACATCATGCTCTCTCTCGCGCAAGTGCGCAAGAAATAGCCGGCGGTGGCGTATCCTGTGGGTCGAGGGGGTTCCGATGAAAGCCATCGCCGACATCGCCATCATCCCGCTCGGGGTTGGGCTGTCTCTGTCACGCTACGTGGCGGCCTGTGAGGATATTCTCTCCGAGGCCGGTCTCGAGCCTCGGCTGCACGCCAACGGCACCAACGTCGAGGGCGAGTGGGATGAGATCATGGCCGCCCTCAAACGCTGTCACGAAAAGCTGCACGAGATGGGCGCGCCGCGGGTCGCCACCAACCTCCGCCTCGGCACCCGCATCGATCGGGCGCAGACCATGGACGACAAGGTGCGGAGCGTGAAGGAGAAGCTCGAATGACAATGAGACTGGGAGAGCTCTACAGGAAGTGGCAGCCGGAGGGCGCGTACGACGCTATCGTCATCGGTTCGGGCATCGGCGGTCTCAGCGTCGCGGCCCTGCTCGCCAAACACGATGGTCGCAGGGTCCTGATCCTCGAGCGTCACACCACCGCCGGCGGTTTCACCCACACCTTCAGCCGCAAGGGATATGAGTGGGATGTCGGTCTGCACTATATCGGCCAGGTCGGCCGCGGCTCGATGCTGCGGGCCCTCTTTGACGAGGTCACCGACGGCGCCCTCGAGTGGGCGCCCATGGGCGAGGTCTACGACACGGTTGTCATCGGCGGCGAACGCTGGGAGTACGTCGCCGGTCGCGACGCCTGGCGGGAGCGGATGCTGGAGTACTTCCCGGATGAGAAAGGGGCTATCGACGGATACCTCGACCGGGTGCAGGAAGCGATCGGCAGCTCGCAAGGGTTCTTTTCAGAGAAGGCCGTACCGGCGCCGGTTGCTCTGCTGGCGGGGCCGTGGATGCGGCGGCGGTTTCTGCGCCACGCCGACCGCACCGTCGGCGAGGTCCTCGACGGACTCACCGACAACCCGACGCTCAAGGCGGTCCTCTGCGCCCAGCTCGGAGACTATGGCCTACCGCCGGCGCGAGCCAGCTTTGCGATCCACGCCATGGTCTTCAACCACTACCTCGGCGGCGGCGCGTACCCGGTCGGCGGTTCGGCGCGCATTGCCAAAGCGGTGGCGCCGCTCATCGAAGCCGCGGGCGGGCAGATCGTCATCGGCGCCGAGGTGTCGACGGTGCTCGTCGAGGGCGGACGGGCGGTGGGCGTCCAGATGGCCGATGGCCGCGAGCTGCGTGCAGAGTTGGTAATCTCGGACGCCGGCGTCCCCAACACCGTCTTTCGCCTGCTGCCGGAGGGCACGCCGGGTCGAGACGCCCTGCTCGCGACCTTGAAGCAGACCTCGCGTTCGGCCTCCCACATCTGTCTCTACGCAGGTCTCGAGCACACCGACTCGGAGCTCGGCCTCGGCCGCTCGAATCTGTGGGTCTACCCGAGCACCGACCAGGATGGCGACTTCGACCGCTTCCTCGCCGACCCCGAGGCGCCCCTGCCGCTGGTTTTCATCTCGTTCCCGTCGGCCAAGGACCCCGACTTCGCCCGCCGCTACCCCGGCCGGGCCACCATCGAAATCGTGAGCATGGCGTCCTACGACCGTTTCAGGGGGTGGGAAGGCACCAACTGGATGAAGCGAGGGGAGGACTACGAGGCTCTCAAGGATGAGCTGTCACGACGTCTCATCGAGGTGCTCGAACGCGAGGTGCCGAAGGTCAAGGGCAAGATCGCATACCACGAGCTGTCGACGCCGCTGTCGACCCGCCACTTCGCCGACTACGCCGAGGGGGAGATCTACGGCCTCGAGCACACGCCGGCCCGCTTCCGCGAACGGGCACTGAGACCACGCACCGGGCTCAAGGGCTTCTACCTCACCGGTCAGGATGTGTGCACGGCCGGAATCGCCGGCGCCCTGTTCGGAGGAACAGTCGCCGCGTCGGCCATCCTCGGGAAGAACCTGCTCGGGGAAATCGCGCGAAGATAGGTATTCGGGCGGGTGCCAGGCTTTAGGATCTTAGGAAGTTGTCAAGAAGGGGTCTTGCCAGTTCAGAGATTCACTCAAACCTAAGATCCTAAAGCCTGGCACCTCGGGGGACGGTTACTCGTTCGAAACCGCGACCAGGAGTGGAAGATCGCGGTTGTCGTCCTTCGCGAAGCGCGGAAGGGGATCGGCCACCAGAACGAGCCGCGGCTCACACCAGCACGGTCCTCCTCTGCGGTGGGTGGGGCAACCCTCGGCGTGAATCGCCACCACCCGCACCTGATCGGCGGGATCGGCAAGCCAGCCGTTGCAGCGGAGAGTGTCCAAGTAGTCCATACACCATAAGATACGCAGAAGTTGGCATCTGAGTTACCCCGTCTCCGTCTCCGTTTCCGTCTCCGTGCCCGATGATGATCCAGAATTCAAAAGAGAGTTCATCCGGATACGGAAACGGAGACGGGCACGGAGACGGATATTTTTCGCCCTCTCGCGGCACACTGATTACTCAAAAGGGACGAGATGATTACTACTGATGACTACTCAGCCGGTCCGGAAAGCACTTCGATCGCCGCCTCGAGCCCCGCATCGAAACCACACCGCACTCTCGGATCGGCGAGCCCCCGGTAACCGCGGTCCTCCTCGCGGGGCAGATTGATGTTGTCGGTGCAGAAGAGCAGGGCGCCCGTTTGAAGCCCGAGGCGCGCGCCGACGACAGCGACCGCGGCACACTCCGATTCGACTGCCATCACCAGACCCGCGCAGTGCTCGTAGATCTCCGGTCCCTGTCGGTAGCCGGCATCGGTTGTGTAGACCACTCCGCGGTGGACCGGAACCTCCGATGCCGACGCCGCCTCCCACAGCCGGGCGGTCAACAGCGGGTCGAAGGCGGCGGGGAAGCCAGGGGGTGCGTAATAAGGCGACGTTCCCTCGCCTCGTACCCCACCGGCGGCAACCACCAGCTCTCCCACTCCAACCTCCACGGAGACCCCGCCGCAGGCACCAAAGACCACCACCCGGTTTGCGCCCGCTGCGGCCACCATCTCAAGGGCGTTGGCCGCCGCCGGGGAACCCATCCCCGAGAAGACCAACGTCACCGGCGATGACGCTGCTCTCAGTTGATAGACCTCGCGGTCGGTGGTCTCGTCGAGAACCGTCTCCTCGCCATCCCAGGCCTCGACGATCGCAGGCAGGAACGAGCGACGCCCGAAGGGCAGCAGCAGCACCGACTCCGCACAGGCGAAGTCCGGGTTGTTGGCGTGAGAAAACTCGCGCTGGCTCATAGATCTCCAGTTCAAGCCTATCATCAAGGAGAAACCGAGACACCACCCGAATGGGGTCATGCCCGGTGCTATCATCCATGGTCGAAACGGGAGGCGTCTGATGATATTTCTTCGCAGTTTTTCGATGTTTCTGATCACGATTTCGGTTCTCGTAACGACCGCCACTCCACCCGCAGCGGCGTGCACCAACATCCTGGTCACCAAGGGCGCGTCGGCCGACGGATCAGTGATGATCACGTACGCCTGCGACGGCCGTTTCCACCCTCATCTGCGGCACCGGCCGGTTGAGGACCACGAACCGGGGAGCGAGCTCGAGATCAAAAACTGGTCGGGGGAGGTTCTCGGGGCGATCCCACATGCACCCCATACCTACGCGGTCGTCGGGTTGATGAACGAGCACCAGGTGGCGATCAGCGAAACGACGACGACCGGCCGTGAGGAGCTGAAAAACCCCGACGGCCTTCTCCACTACTGGCAGCTCATGCAGCTTGCCCTGCAACGCGCGCGGACCGCCCGCGAGGCGATCGAGGTGATGACCTCGCTGGTCGCCGAGCACGGATACCAGTCGACTGCCGAGTCCTTCTCGATCGCCGATCCGAACGAGGTTTGGCTGATGGAGATGATCGGCACGGGGCCCGGCGGCGAGGGCGCTATCTGGGTTGCCCTACGAATTCCCGACGGTTACATCTCGGCCTATGCCAACGCTCCACGCATTCGCGAGTTCCCGCTCGACGATCCCGACAACTGTCTGCACGCGGAGAACGTGATTTCCTTTGCCATCGACAGGGGCTACTTCGATCCCACCTCGGGCAAGGCGTTCAGCTTCGCGGACGCCTATGACGCCGCCACCACTCAGTCGCGTCGCTACACCGCCACCCGGGTGTGGAGCATTTTCAGGCGCGCGGCGCCGTCGCTCGAACTGAGCCCGGACTTCCACCGCGCGGCGCCCGGGGCCGAGCCGTATCCAATGTGGATCCGCCCCGACAAAAAGCTGTCGTTGACCGACGTCATGGCGCTGATGCGCGACCATTACGAGGGCACGCCCTTCGACATGACGAAGGGCATCGACGCGGGACCGTTCGGCGGCCCCAACCGCTGGCGGCCGATCGCGTGGGAGGTCGATGAGAAAAAGTACTCCTGGGAACGCCCCATCTCGACCCAGCAGACGGGGTTCTCGTTCGTCTCACAATCGCGCTCCTGGCTTCCCGACGCCATCGGCGGGGTCTACTGGTACGGTCTCGACGACACCTACACCTCGTGCTACGTGCCGCTGTATGCGGGAATCGACCGTGTGCCGCGGTCCTTCACCGAGGGCAGCATCAACCGTTTTTCGTGGGACTCGGCGTGGTGGGTCTTTAACTTCGTGGCTAACATCGCCAACCTCAAGTACTCGTACATGGTCGAGGACATCCTGACAGTGCAGAGAGAGATCGAGGGACGATTCCTGGCCATGCAGCCGGTCATCGAGGAGACCGCACTCGCCCTGGCCGACAAGGATCCCGACCTGATGCGGGAGTACCTCACGCAGTATTCGGTCGGCCAGGCGGAAGAGGTCGTGCGGCGGTGGAAGGAACTCGGCGAGTACCTCCTCACCACGTACAACGACGGCTACGTGAACGCCGGAAAAGAACAGCCGGTGGAGCGCGGCTATCCCGAGAGCTGGTTGCGCGAGGTGGTCGCGGCCCGACCCAATCAATTACTCCTCGTTCAACCGGAGGAACCCGAGAACGAGCTCCCCTATTGAGACAATTTCGCGGGTATATTCTGTCGTGCTAAAGTCCGACAACATCGCCTCCAGGTCGAGGTGAGGCATGCTCTGCGAAAGGGGAAACCGATGAAACGTATGTGGATCCTGCTCACGGCTCTGACCCTGATCGCGATGCCGGTCATGGCGAAAACAGAGGCAGCGGAGGAACCGGAGAACGAGGATACGACGCCAATGTCGGCGACGACCTTCTCGGGCCTCGAGCTGCGCTCGATCGGACCGGCCATCAACTCGGGCAGGGTGTCGGACTTCGCGGTCCACCCCGATGCCCATCACATCGTCTACGCGGCGACCGCCTCCGGCAATCTGTGGAAGACGACGAACGCCGGAACGACCTGGGAGCCGATCTTCGACAAGGAGGGCTCGTACTCCATCGGCTGCGTCAGCCTCGACCCGACAAACCCCAACGTGGTCTGGGTCGGCACCGGCGAGAACAACAGCCAGCGTTCGGTGGCATTCGGCGACGGGGTCTACAAGAGCCTCGACGGCGGGCAGAACTGGGAGAACGTCGGGCTCGAGGACTCCGAGCACATCGGCATGATCGCCATCCACCCAAGGGACTCGAACGTGGTCTACGTTGCCGCGCAGGGACCGCTGTGGAGTTCCGGCGGCGAGCGTGGAGTCTACAAGACCATCGATGGCGGCGAGAACTGGGAGCGCGTGCTCCACATCTCCGATGAGACCGGGGCCAACGAGGTCCACCTGGACCCGCGTGACCCCGACGTGCTCTATGCCTCGTCCTACCAGCGCCGGCGCCACGTGTGGACACTGATCGACGGCGGACCCGAGTCGGCGATCTACAAGTCGACCGATGCCGGCGCCTCTTGGCGCAAGATCACCGAGGGTCTGCCCGAGGTCGACATGGGCAAGATCGGACTCGCGGTTTCGCCGGCCGACCCCGATGTGATCTACGCAATCATCGAGGCCCAGCGCGACAAGGGCGGCACCTTCCGCTCCACCGACCGCGGCGAGAGCTGGTCGAAGAGATCGGACTATGTCTCGAGAAGCCCGCAGTATTACAACGAGCTGGTGGCCGACCCGAAGGACCCCGACCGGGTCTACTCGATGGACACATTCCTGAATGTTTCTCTCGACGGCGGCAAGACCTTCAAGCGGGTCGGCGAGAAGAAGAAGCACGTCGACAACCACGCCATGTGGATCGACCCGGACAACACTGAGCACTTCCTGATCGGCTGCGACGGCGGCATCTACGACACCTTTGACGGCGGCGCGAGCTACCGCTTCTTCGAGAACCTCCCCATCACCCAGTTTTACCGGGTCTCGGTCGACAACTCGAAGCCCTTCTACTATGTCTACGGCGGCACCCAGGACAATAACTCGATGGGCGGCCCATCGCGCACTCTCAACTCCTCGGGGATCTCGAACGAGGATTGGTTCATCACCGTCGGCGGCGACGGCTACGAGACCGCGATCGATCCAACGAACCCGA
>CAYPBC010000006.1:16891-21040 GCA_964408845.1 uncultured Thermoanaerobaculia bacterium | reverse complement strand
CTTGTCACGGCGTAGCGCGAAGCACGAAGCCGGAAGCGGCGACAGAAAATTCCGCCCGGTCTTCTCACCGGGTTTCGCTGACGATCGCTCCATTGAACGCGGGTTCGACGCCCATCTCCTCGAGCAGGTTCCAGGCGTGGTCGATACGGTCCATCACCCAGAGCGTGTAGCGCACGTCGACGTGGATCGACCGCGTGACTTCGGGCAGGAAATCCCAGTCGGAGATCATGCTCTCCCAGTTGCCGTCAAAGAGCAGCCCGACGAGACGGCCATGATCGTCGAGAGTGGCCGAGCCCGAGTTGCCTCCCGTGGTGTCGACATCGGACAGAAAATTGATCGGCAGCGAGCCGATCGACTCGGAGGCGTACGGTCCGTAGTCAGCGGCGACAATTGCCTCGATCATCTGCGCCGGCGCGTCGAAAGGCGGTTCGCCGGTGGCCTTCTCCGCCAGCCCTTCGGCGGTCGTGAACGGGAGATAGACTACGGCGTCGCGGGGCTCGTAACCCATGGTGTTGCCGTAGGTCACCCGCAGGGTGCTGTTGGCGTCGGGGTAAATCTCCACCCCGTGCGCGGTCTGGAACGCGAGCAGCGCCTCGATGAACTTCGGCCGGGCCTCCATCAATCGTCCCTCGAGAGCCTCTTTCTCGGCCTCCAGGGTCAAATTCGTTTCGTACATGGCCACCGCAAGCTCGACAAACGGATCCTCGCTGGCCTCGAGGGTCGCGCGGTCGGTGTCGACCAGCGCCATCCGGGCGGCACTATCGGTGAGATCTGTGGCAACGTACATGCCGTGAAGCGTCACCCGAATGGCGGTTGCCGGATCGGCGTCGCCACCGAGCCCGAACCACTCGTCGAGTGCCTCGAGGTGTTCGGTCTCGGGCAGCGCCGCATACCCCTCGAGGGTGTGCTGAAGGAGCGCCATGTCGACCCGGGCGTCGAAGCTGCGGGCCATTCGCGCCATACGGGCGCGGATACGCCGCATGTCGCGCTCCTGGTATCCGGGCTTGCGCTGGGCGTCGGGTTTCTCCCGCTCGCGGGCGAGGCGGTAGGCGGTGTTCGCCGCCGATACGAGCTGGTTGAACTTGAGGGAGGAAAGCTCCTGGTTGCGCGCGCGATAGTCGCGTTTTTCGGTGAGGACCTCATCGAGCCCGTCGATCGCGTCACTCCACAACGACTGGCGATCCGGGTCGGCCGCGATCCAGGCCGCGAGCTCGACTTCAAGCGCCCGTTTGCGCGGGACCGATTGCGAGTATGCGAAGCCGGCCTCCATCCCTTGCGCATTCTTCATCGAGTTGTTGATATAGGAAATCCACGCAGCATAGGCGAGGGCGGCTTGAGGCCGGCCCGCGGTTTCGCGCTCGATGATCTCGAGGCTCTCACCGCGCCGCTTCACGCGCTGCGGGTACGTCCACTCGATGGCGTCCTCGACCTCCGAGGCCAGGCGGTAGCGATTGGTGCGGCCCGGGAAGCCTGCAACCATGACGAAATCGCCGGCTTCGATCCCATTGATTCCAATCGCCAGCCAGTGTTTTGGCTGGTAGGGGACGTTGTCGGGCGATGGATCGGCGGGGAGCCCGTCGCGGCTGACATAGGCGCGCAGGAATGAAAAATCACCGGTGTGGCGGGGCCACATCCAGTTGTCGATGTCGCCGCCGTACTTGCCGATCGATGACGGCGGGGCGTAGACCAACCGCACGTCGCGGATCTCGAGCTGGTCGTAAAGACGGTAGGCGGCGCCGCCGAAGAACGAGGCTACCTTACAGCGATGGCCGGGGGTTTTTTCGCACTCCGCGATGATCGCCTTTTCGGAATTTTCGACTGCGGCAAAGCGAGCCGCGCCGTCGGCGCCGGCAGGAATCGCCGCCAGGACGCGATCGGTGACATCGCTGAAGGACTCGGTGACGTAGACCCGCGAACCGGGCGCCCCAGCGAGCTCGTCTTCATGGCCGGCGGCCAAGAAGCCTTCGTCGAGCAGGTTGAGCTCCTCGGTGGAGTTGAACTGGATGGTCCCGTAGGAACAGTGGTGGTTGGTCACCACCAACCCCTCGGGCGACACAAAGGACGCCGAACATCCACCGAGGGAGACGATCGCTCCCATTGGATCGCCGGTGAGAACCGCGAAGTTCTCCGGTGGCGTCTGGAGGCCGGCGGCCTCGAGAGCGGCGCCAATCTTCGGTAGCTGGTCGGGCAGCCACATGCCCTCGCCGGCGTGAGCGACTATCGACGAAACAGTCAACAAGAGAACAAGTATTGAAGTGCGCATCTGTGAACCCTCCATCCACATGAGACGACGCCCGGGTGGCGTCGCCGAGATCATAACAGAAGCATCCAGGAATCGACCGTGTGGAGTACGCGTAGAATCAGCAGAGGAGGAGAGCATGGATCCGGTTGAACGCTACCTTGAAGTCTTTGAGGAACTCCGACGCAGCAAGCGCTGGAGCACTGACACGAACATCCTTCGCTTTGCCGCGTTGACGCTGGCCGCCGCCGATGTGGCGGATGCGGGTGCGGAGGTGGAGGCGACGGCGAAAGCGCTCGCCGACGAAGGGGGCAGCTTTTCGCCGCTCAGCTCATCGATCCGCCACGCGGTGGCGGCGATCTTGATTCGGCGCGGTCTCGATCCGGTGGCGACCGTGCGCCGCACCAAAGAGACGCTCGCCGCTTTCAAGGAGTTCAAGCTGAGCCGGGGAGGCGCCCAGCCGCTCCTGGCGGCGCTGTTGCTGGTAATGGATGCCGACGGCGGCGCGCCGCCGCGCGAGACAATCGCCCGCCTCAAGTCGATCATCGACCGCTGGAATGAGGATCACCGATTCCTCACCGGAGTCGACGACTACCCGATGGCGGCGATGCACGCGACCCGCGAGGTCAGCGTCGAAGAGCTCGGTCTCGTGGTCGAGCAGATCTACCGGCTCCTGCGCCGGGCGAAGTTTTCGGCCGGCAACCAGCTCCAGCTGGTCTCGCACCTGCTGGTCTTTTCCGGGCAGGGCCCGCGCGAGGCCGCGGGCAGATTCGAGCGCATGGCGAAGGAGCTGAAAGCCAAGGGTCAGCGCGTGTGGCAGGGGCAGTACGACGAGGTCGCGCTCCTCGTGCTTTCGGGCGGCGGCATCGACGAGGTCTCGACCAGGGTCGTCGAGTACCGCGACCGGCTGCGGGCGGTCAAGCCGAGGCCGCAGAAGGACGTCGCCTTCTCGATATCCGCGGGTGTGGTCCTGGCCGAGGAAGCCGAGAAGATGGAAAGCCTCGAGGACGCCGCCACGGCAGCTAATCTGCGCTCGGTGCAGGCCATCATCGAGGCCCAACAGGCGGCCATGATCGCCTGCATAGCGGCGTCGACGGCGGCCACCGCGGCGGCGAGTGCGTGATCTGCCGGGAGGCAGGCGAGACGCCTGCCCCATGAGGCTCCGCCTTCCCAAGAGACTTCCGTGGTTTCTCGTAGCGGTTCGAACCAGCCGCGAAGCGGCGGGATATTCATAGCCGGGGGCGTCAGCCCCAGGAATGTGGCACACAAAAACCACAAAGCCGCGAAGCGGCGACAGACAATCGGAGGGTGGCTGGACAGCAAATTCGAAATTCGAAATTCGAAATTTTCGGAGACGGTCAATCGGTCTCGTCTGTGCTGGCGACCCCTTCGACGACGACGGTGAACGAGGTGTTTGTGAGCACCCCCGGCTCTTCCGGCGAGGCGATCACCCACCCGATCGTCTGCTTTGTGGTGGTGTCGAAGTACGAGCCGTCGGTGAAGGTCACCTTCACCGCCACCCGCCCGTTAGGCTCGTCGAGCACAAACGGCATGAAGAGATACACACGGCCGCTGTCGGTGTAGCGGCAGGCGAGGGTCGAGCCTTCCTTGCCGGCAAGTCGGATCGCACCGTAGCCCGATCGTTCGACGCGCAGGCTGACTTGGCGGTCGGACAGTCTGATATCGGGTCGGCGGAGTCTCTCCTCGGGCGGCAGCTCGAAATAGATCTCCTCGACCAGCCACCGCAAATAGGTCACCAGATCACCTTCCGATGACCAGTGCTGCTTGTCGAAGGCGACGCAGCCGCGGCCGTTCTCGGACAGGAACCGGTAGCGGGCGCCCCACAGCGGTACCTGGCCGCTGCTCGAACCCGCACGGTCGAGCTTCCAGGTCCCGGTCCCCGGCAACGC
>CAYPBC010000006.1:0-16791 GCA_964408845.1 uncultured Thermoanaerobaculia bacterium | reverse complement strand
GGCCGCTGCTCGAACCCGCACGGTCGAGCTTCCAGGTCCCGGTCCCCGGCAACGCAACGCTGATCGCGCCCCCTCGGGCATCTCCAATGACCCGGCCACCGGGGAACGGCGCCGCCGACAGCAGCAGAATGCCCCGTCCGGGGTCGAGGAGCGCAACGAAGGCGCCCTCAACCGACGGGCAACCCGAGGCGGAGTCCGAGACCACGATTTCCGGACGCAGCGTGTCGTCAGAGCAGCCGGCATCCGTGGTCCCAATCAGCATGGCGGCCGCAAGACTGCAGAAAATGGCGTGACGAAATCTATTTGTCATGAAATCTATCTGTCATGAGACCCCGCCCGCAATCTACCGCGACGCCCCTGGCCAGATTGTGTCGCGGATCACTCCATCTTTTGCGGAGGGCCGGAGCGGAATCGGCCCATTTCGCGGGCCACCGCCGCAAGGACCCTCTCGAGGTCGCCGGTGTGACCGATCGGACCGCCGTCGATCCCGTTGTCACCATAGAAGACGGCCGCGACCCTGCCACTGACGATGACCGGAATGGCTATCACCTCTTCCGGCTCGCCCTCACCTAGCAGCTCTCTCAAGGGGCGGTTTCCCTCTCCGTCTCTGAGCCTGCCGCGATAGCTGCGGCCCTCGTCGATGACCCACGCAAAGACCGAGTCCTCCCCCAGGAGGCGTGCGACACGATGTCCGGCCTTGGTCAGCGAGGAGCTTCCCTCGCCGACCTCGAATCCCCCGACGATGCCGAGGGCATCTTCGTAGACCGCGAACAGAACTCCACGGTGAACCAGATCCTGGGCGCCGTCGAGGATGGCCGCGGCCATCTCGGCGGTGATCGCCAGGGAGCTCTCCCGCATCTTGGAGAGGGCGGCGCGATGGCCGCCCGGTTGATCCGATTCTCGAGCGCGGGCGGTGACCTCATCATGCTTGACGGCGCCTCCGAGCAGGAGGCGCTCGGTGATGATCCCCTCCTCGAGAATGATTTCGCAGGGATCGACCCGAACCTGGCCGAGCTCTGGGATGTCCATCGACGCGAACTCCGCCTGCCCCTTCGACCACGCCAGAGCCTCACGAACGACGTTCTGAAACTGGAGGTACACCACCCGATGGAGATCGTCGGGTCCGACCGCGTCCATCTCGATCAAAATCTCGCCAAGGAGCGCGACCGCCTCGGTCCGCTGCTGGCGCTGGAGAGCCTCCTGGAGTTGCTCATTGTCGATCACGCCACGGCGAACGAGCATCGCCCCGACCGTTTCCCGCACCCCCGTCGAGGTGGCGTAGACCATGGCTCCGTTGCGAAAGGCGAGCATCACGCGTTCGTCCCCGTGCTCGATGGTGAGCTGACCCGTCTTCAGATTGTGCGCCAGCATCATCATGAACTCGGCGACGGCAAGGTCCTCAATGTCTGCGGTAATTGCCACGGCGTCATGCCCCCAGCCGGTTTTTCCGGTTCGGTCGAACCGATAGCACCTATGATTCTATATCGATTCGCCGTCTGCGCTCCCGATCGATCTCCTTCGATGCCTTGATGCCGCGGTGGCGGAGAGAGAACCAGACGAGCCTTTTGCGATCCATGACGAAGAACCGTTTGCCCCAGCGGGCGAGCGCCCTGCGGTCGATCGCAAAGCCGAGCCCCGGTAAGGTCGGTGTTTTGAGGGTGCCTCGATTGTGGTCGAACGGTTCTTCGAGGATCCCATCGCGTGCCGCCACCGTCCATCCGGGTGGCGCCAGTGGATACTCGAGTTGGTAAGTGTCGGCAAAGCCGCTGGCCGCGAAGAGCTGCAGGTTGACGGCGAAGCCGATACCATTGGTCCAGGTGTGGGGCGAGTAGGCGAGACCGTTTTTCCGGCACAGCCCTATCACCTCCCAGGTCTGGGCGATGCCGCCGGTGAAGAGGGCATCGGGCTGGTAAATATCGTAGCACCGGCGCTCGATCATCGTTCTCAGCTCGGGCAGCCCGGAGCTGTGAAGTTCACCCCCGGCGATTGGCACGCGGCTGTACTCGGTGAGCGCGCTCAGATCCTCGTACCCGTCCATGGCGAGAGGTTCCTCGATCCACGCCACCCCGACGGTGGCACAGGCGTCGGCGAATCGCTTCGCCCGCTCCAGATCCCACAGCGGCGAGTCTCCGACGATCGTGACCCGCCACCCCTGGTTGGCATCGACCGCGATCTTTATCCGATCGCCGACAGCCTTGGCGGTCTCGACGACCTGGCGGATGTCCACCGCCTCGTCGAAGTCGTGGACCCGAATCTTGACGGTGGAGAATCCCTCGGCGTGGCGCGCCTCCACCTCCTCAATTCGCGCTTCCGGCTCCTTGACCTCGCCGGTGGAGGCGTAGAGCCGGACCGAGCACGGCGCGCCGCCGAGCAGCTCGCACACCGGTTTCCCCTCGATCTTGCCCTTGATGTCCCAGAATGCCGGTTCGATCCACCAGTTGCGCCAGCCCAGGTACGAGATCTCGCGCAGACGCTGTTGGATCAGTGCGATGTCGGTGGCGTCCTCGCCGAGCAGATACGGCCCGAGCACGTCCCCGAGCCCGGCCCGCTCGCGGCCGATGGCGGGGCCGGCGCTGTAGCCCTCGACTCCGTCGTCGGTGGTCACCCTGACCAGGGTGAACCGGTTCTCGTTCGCCGGCATGCCGGGGATCCAGGCCGGGCGGAAGGTGGCCGGCAACGGGATCGCGACGTGGAAGAGCTCGACCCGTGCGACACGACGCGTTTTGGGGCTCATGGAGTCACGATAGCAGCGCCGGTTGAAACTTCCAGTAAGATGACAGCCAAGTTTGAGGAGGGGCCTTCAATGAGCAGTGACTTCAATCGATTCTCGGGTACGAACGACTACATCACCTCACCGGAGCTCCGCCATGCAGTCGATGTGGCGGTGGCCATCCAGAGGCCGCTGCTGGTTCGGGGCGAACCGGGGACGGGCAAGACACTGCTGGCGACGGCGGTGGCGGAGAATCTCGAGCTCGAGCTGATCGCCTGGAACGTCAAGTCGACCTCCAAGGCGGCTGATGGCCTCTATGTCTACGACACGGTGAAGCGGCTGCAGGACAGCCGCTTCGGTGACCACGACGTGTCCGACATCCGCCAGTACATCCGGCTCGGCCCCCTTGGCCGGGCACTCACCAGCAAGCATCAGGTGGTGCTCCTGATCGACGAGATCGACAAGGCGGATCTCGAGTTTCCCAACGATCTGCTGCACGAGCTCGACGTGATGGAGTTCACGGTGACCGAGACCGGTGACAGCCATCAGGCAGCCCACCGTCCGGTCGTCATCATCACCTCCAACGCCGAAAAGGAGCTGCCCGATCCCTTTCTCAGACGCTGCATCTTCCACTTCATCGAGTTTCCGGACGCGGAGCTCATGACCTCTATCGTCCGCGTCCACCACCCGGAGATCGGTGACACGCTGCTCGAGCAGTGCCTTGCGAAGTTCTACTGGCTGCGCGAGGTCAAGGGGCTGCGCAAGCGGCCCTCGACCTCGGAGCTCGTCGATTGGATCGGGGCGCTGTTGGCGGCCGGCGTCCAGCCCGGTCACATCGCCAAGGAGATCCCGTTCCTCGGTGCGCTCATCAAAAAGGAGGAGGACGCCGACGCGGTGGCAAGGGCGGGTGCGGGTTCCGGCGGCAGGTGGCCCTCGGACGATGACTGAGACGCTTGCAAAGACCGACCACGCCGGGATCTTCCTGTCGTTCTTCTACCGTCTCCGGGGGCACGGGCTGGCAGTCACGCCGCAGCAGTGGCTGAGTGTGATCGAAGGTCTCGCGCGCGGGTTGCACGGGTCGTCGCTGGTTGGTTTCTACTCACTTGCCCGTGGCATCCTGGTCAAGGACGAGAGCGAGCTCGATGACTTCGACCTCTGCTTTGCGGCCCACTTCGAGGGACTGAAGGCCGAGATCGCGGCCATCGAGAAAGAGGTCTGGGACTGGCTTGAAAACCCAGTTCCACCGTATGCCATCGATCCGGCGTGGCGGAAGATGCTGGACGCGGTCGACGTGGATGCCCTGCGCGCGGAGTTCGAGCGGCGGCTCGAGGAGCAGAATGAGCGGCATGACGGCGGCGACCACTGGATCGGCACCGGCGGCACCTCCGCCTTTGGCCACTCCGGCACGCACCCTGGCGGGATCCGAGTGGGCGGCGAGCATGGCGCTGGCTCGGCGGTTCAGGTGGCGGCCGAGCGCCGCTTCCGGGAGCACCGGAAGGACCTGGTCCTCGACACTCGCCAGTTAAGCGTGGCGCTGAGGAAGTTGCGGGCGCTCGAGCGGGTGGGGCCGTCCGACGAGCTCGACCTTGACGACACCATCGACCGCACCGCCCGTTTCGGCGGCGAGCTCGAGCTGGTCTTCAAACCACCGCGCGAGAACCGGTTGGGCCTTGTTCTCGCCATGGACATCGGCGGGTCGATGTGGCCGTTCAAACACCTGGTAGACACCCTCTTCTCGGCCGCTCATCAGGCGCGGCACTTCAAGCACTTCGACCACCTCTACTTCCACAACTGTATCTACGAGCGGGTCTACGGCAACGCGAGGTTCTCCGACAAGATCCCGCTCGCCGATCTCTTCCGCCGCTTCGATCGCGAGACCCGATTGGTGCTGGTGGGTGACGCCTACATGTATCCGGGCGAGCTCACCGACCGCTACGGAGCGATCGATTACACCGAACGCAACGAACGGCCAGGGGTTGAGTACCTGGAGAAGATTCGCGACCACTTCAAGCACTGCGCCTGGTTGAACCCGATGGGTGAGGACTCCTGGTCCGCCCCGTCGATCAGGCTCATCCGCCGCATCTTCCCCATGTATCCACTGACGGTGCACGGAGTGGAGGAGTTGGCGAAGGATCTAGCCAGGTCTTCTCACATGGTGTCTGCTGCGAGCGGCGAATGACAGCCATCTGTCGTGCTTTTCGCAAATTGTGCTTCTTAACGTAGCGCGACTACGCCTGCGTCGCCCAATTCGCGAAAAACCCAACATCTGACTGCCCTTCGCCGCTCTCGCTACGAAACCCGGTGAGAAGACCGGGCTGGCGCGCGGTAGACTGTAGACCATGATGCTGCGGAGGTCGCGATGCGAGTGACTGCCCTGATCGAAAACAGCAGGCTCGAAGGCCGGGACGATCTCGAGCCGGAGTTCGGGCTGTCGTTGCACGTGGAGCGCGACGGGACCCGGATCCTATTCGACACCGGCGCGTCGGGCGCGTTTCTGCGCAACGCAAAGACGATGAACATCGACATCTCTGATGTCGATATGGCGGTAGTGTCCCATTACCATTTCGACCATGGCGGCGGCCTCGAGGATTTTTTCGAGGTCAACACTCGAGCCAGCGTCTTCCTGTCAGAAAGTCCACCCGCCGGTCGCTGGTTCAAGGCGCTGGGGGTGATCAAGCGGCCCATCGGTATCGACCTCGATCTCCTCGATCGGTTCGCGGACCGCATCGAGTATGTCAACGAGATGCGGGTGGTCGCGCCCGGCGTTTACCTGTTGACCTCCGTCGGCTCGACGCATCGGCGCCCCCGTGGAAACAGCCGCCTCTTCGTGGAATCAGATGGTGGCCTCGTCCCCGACCCGTTCGACCACGAGCTGGTGATGGTGGTACACGAGGACGACGGGATGGTCGTGTTCTCCGGCTGCTCGCACCGCGGCATCCTCAATATCATCGATGCCGCCACCGCCCAGTTTCCGCGTGTCCCCATCAAGGCGGTCGTCGGCGGCTTCCACCTCATCGGTCTGCCGTTTTACAACTCGATGGCCGCCAGCCGCTCCGAGGTCCGGGAGATCGGCCGCCAGGTCATGGAGAAGGTGGAGGGGCCCGTCTACTCCGGCCACTGCACGGGCGAGAAGGCGTACGGCGTTCTCGAAGGTGTGATGGGGGAGAGCTTGCATCGCTTCCAGACGGGCTCCAGCGTCGAGGTTTAGCCGGGGAAAACCACCAAGGCACCAAGGACACCAAGAAATCACAAACGGGGCATCAATCGCTATCGCTATCGGAATCGCTATCGAAGTGGATGCCACCTATTTGAGAATTCGATATCGACAGGATTCGAGGACACCTGCCGGAGAAACCTCTGGGACGGGGAATCGTTATTTCCCTAGCTCGTTCGCACGCTCGACGCGGGCCTTGAGCCGGCGCAGTATCCGGCAGTGCCGGTCAGAATGAAAGCTCCACCGAGAACGAAACCTCCCGCCGGCTGATCGCGGCCGTGACCCGGGTCCTCGATTCGGCGGGCAGGAAGGCGTTATGGACGAAGATGGCGACAAAGTTGCCGAGCGCCGCCCCGAATAGAACGTCCGAGGGATAGTGCCTGCCGCCCTCCACGCGAGCCCACGCCGTGCCCCAGGCCATCGCCCGAAAGGAGGTCTTCAAAGCGATCTTCCAGCCTTCGGAGAGACCCCTCATGCCATTGATGTTCAGACATGCCAACTCTGTCTGGACGAAGGCCTGCGAGCTGTGGCCCGAGGGAAAGCTGTCGTCGCCCCGCCCATCCGGCCGCTCGCGGTCCGTGAGGCGTTTGAGCCCGCTGGTCAGACCGTTGTTGAGCTCGACGGTCAGGAGCTCGAGCACGATTCTCTCCGGCCGGGTCTCCCATGCCCCCGACCCGTTGGGAACGGCGAGCGCCGTACCGACCATGGCGACGGCTGTGGCGGCTCTGAGGTTGTCGCTGGCCTCCTGTGCGTGGTCGGTCGAACCGAAGACCGGGGTATTTTCGACCGCCCACTCGGAGAGATGCTGATCCCAGTCGTCGATGCTCACCACCGCCGCCGCGGCGAGCGGCACCCAGGTCCCGCGACTCTTCAGCGCCTGCATCGTCGACTGCTTCCACCTGGCGCCGCTCGGCCAGTAGTCGCGGGCCGTGAGGTCGCGCGTCCCAGACGCGCACCCGGTAGTAAGGACCACGACCAGCGCGATCAGCACTCCGAGACGCATTCGATGAGGTTTCATCGTCTTTACCGACAGGGAGATACTAACCCGCCATTCTCACTGTGTCGCGCCACGAGGTGGCGAGAAGTGCGTGTTAGTGGAACGTTTTGGACGCGGTACACTCATTTGAGAGAGAGCAGAGGGATGAACCCATGAGTGAGAAAGCGGAAAATTCCAGCGCGCGAAAGGCTCTCGATGAGATCGTCGCCAGTGCGGCGGAGACCGACTTCGTCACCCGCCACCGGCGCGTTCCACCGGTCAGCACGACCGGCGCCCACGTCAATGCAGAGATCCTGGCAATAGTTCCTCCGCGTTCGCGGTACGTCCGCCGGTGGCGAAAGCACGCGCGCCACTGTCTGGAGTGCGCCAACGTCTATCGCTACTTCGGTCTGTCACTCGATTGACGCGAACCGGCCTGGCAGGGCCCTCGTTAGCTCATCGCGGTTTGAGCGGGTTCCATGTGCTGAGCTCATCGCTAATAGCTAATCGCTAACAGCTCAGTTCTTCTGCTCGACGTAGTTCGAGTTCTCGGTGATGATCTTCAGCTCGATTCCCTGCCAGGTGGTCGTGGTGATCGAGTGCGCCGGGTAGTTCGGGCCGTAGTCGAGTGGTTCGAAGCTCACCTCGAGCTCGACCGGCGAGTCTCCGATCATGGTCGTGATGACGGCTGTCTTGGGTCGTCGCGTCGCCTGCACGAGGTTGATCTCGACCGAGTCGCCAGTTTTCACGACATCGTGGGACTGGAGCCGGAGCGTCCCGTCATTGATCGTGGCGAGAGCCGTAGCCACCGCCTTTTCCGCAAACAGCGGGTTCAGGTAGGCGTCGAGCTGCTGTTTGGCCTCCGTTACGAATTCACGGGCGGATTCCCGCTCCTTCTTCGACAGTTTCTTTCCATCTGGGAGCCGGACCTTCTTCTTGTCGACCTCGCTGCTGACCTGGGTCTTTTGCACCATGCCGCCCATGACGTACCGTACCGTGTACATGTCGACCCGTTTTTGGATGCCGTCGACCTCGAAGATGACCTGTGAATTCCAGGAGTAATGCCGCAGTTCCTCCTGGTTTCGCTTCATTCCCTCCGCCAACTTTCGCAGGTCGGGTTGCTCCTGGGCGGGGGCATCCGAGCCGGCACATAGCGCCACAACCGCGAACACGGCCAACCATCTGGCTTTCTTCACGATGAACTCCTCTCGAAACCGGCGACGTGTGTGCCGGATAGGTAGTGAAGCGTAGCACGCAATGTTCGCGAGCTTCCGTCGCGAGGACGGTAGACTCGCCGAGTATCGCATCGATGCAGGTTGTTCTGTGAGACGCTCGGGCGTACCCTGTGATTGATGCGTTACGAAGGCACGGTCTATCGTCCTCCGAGCGAGGCGGGCTCGTTGATCATTCAGGCCACCGTGGGGTGTCCCCACAACAGGTGCGCCTTCTGTGCCATGTACTCGGACAAGGCCTTCCGGGCGCGGCCGGTGGAGGAGGTGATCGAGGATCTGGATATGGCGCAGGAGCGTTACGGCGACCAGGTCCGTACGATCTTCCTCGCCGACGGCAACACGGCGGCGCTTCCAACCGACAAGCTGGAGGCGATCGGTCGGGCGGCGTTGGAGCGGTGGCCCCACCTCGAGCGGATCACAATGTACGGATCGGCCAAGTTCCTTGTCAAGAAGAGCCGAGAGGAATGGCGGCGGCTGTCGGCGGCGGCCATCACGCGGATCCACTCGGGTCTCGAATCGGGAGACCCGGTGACCCTGGAGAGGATCCGCAAGGGGGTTGATCCCGAGGAGGCGGCGCGGTCCTTCAACCATGTAATGGAGGCAGGCATCGAGCTTTCGGTCTACATCATGGTAGGGGTCGCCGGAACCGACCGCTGGCGGGAGCACGCCCTCGGCAGCGCCGCAGTGCTCAACCGGGCGCCGCCGGACTTCATCCGTTTGCGCACCTTCGTTCCGGTCCCCGGCACCGACTGGTGTGAGCGCTGGCAGGCCGGCGATTTGGAGCTCCTCGACGCCCACCAAGCCCTCGAGGAGACCCGGTTGCTGGTGACCGAGCTCGAGGGTCCGACCGTGCTGCTGTCCGACCACATCACCAACTTCCTCGATGTGAACGGCCGCATACCCGAGGACAGGGAGGTGATGTTGGAGACCATCGACGACGCACTGACGCGGCCGATCGCAGATTTTCGGCCGCCGACCGAGCGACTCGTCGGGATGGCGTTGTAAACGGCACATCTCAACGAACAGTATTCGGCCCAAATGCGCCGGCTATCCCCCGAGCGTGAACGGGATCCGAACGTCGCTTCCCTCGAGGCCGATGATCAGCACCCATTGGCCGGGCTGGACCCCGCCCGGCACGTTGAAGACCAGCGGGCCGCTGCACCAGTAGCCGGGAATGACGGTCAGGGAAGGTTGGTCGCGGAGGGCTCCGGGGCGAGAAAGGAACCAGCGGCCGCAGCTCTTTCGGGTGCCGGAAAAGCTCTCGGGCGGCGGTCCCCACGCGTTGTTCAGATTCAGCGTCATCAACAGGTCGGGATACTGATGCCGGAATTCCTCTGCCCCGACGAGTGGGATCGTGCTGCCGTCTGGGCTGAGGGCCCTGATCGCGTCATGCTTCACCTCGGTCGATGTGGTCCCGTCCACCATCAGACTCAGCTTGAGCATCAGGCTTGGCGTGGAAAGAAAATCGTCGGCCCACCAGTACTCGAGATGGGCCTTGATCTCGGGCCCGTCATAACGGACCACGTGCTTGGCCCTCTGCGTGAACTCGGCGGTCGTCGATGGAGTGGCGCTGGAGAACGCGCAAAGACCCGCAAAGAAAACCGGTGTGAGGAGACGGCTGATTCGCATGGTGTTTCCGATGGAGAGTATAACCCTGCCCGCCGGGTTTCGTTGCTACAGTTATGAGGTTGTTTTCGGTCGTGCCAGTGATGATTCGGAAGACTGCGTCTCCTGGGAGGATTGATGAACCACAAGGTCTTGAGATGGATCGTAACGCGGAGGCTCGTGGTAGGCGTCGTCGCGTTGATGTGTGCGGCGGCGTGCGCTCCTGCGCCGTCGGAGATGCCCGACGAGGTCCCCCCGCTGACCATCGTTTTTGTGCACGGCGCCTGGGGCGGTGGTTGGCAGTTTCACAAGGTGCAGCCCCTGCTCGAGGAGGCCGGGCACATTGTCTATCGCCCGACTATGACAGGACTGGGGGAGCGGGTTCACCTGGCCGGCCCGGAGGTCGGGCTGTCGACCCACATCGAGGACATTGTCAACGTCCTCAGGTTCGAGGATCTTCGCGAGGTCGTGCTGGTGGGGCACAGCTACGGCGGCATGGTGATTGCCGGCGTTGCCGACCGGGTCCCCGATAGGATCGGCCGGATGGTGTATTTTGACGCCATCGTGCCCAAGGACGGCGAATCGGTGATGATCCTGTTCGGCGAGGGCATCGACGGAATGGCCACGGCGGGGGGCGGCGGCGCCGAACCATGGCAGCTCGTGCCGAGGTGGGTGGCGCCGGGGAAACCGCCGCCGGTCGACGTGCCGCAACCCGTCCTCACCTTCACCGAGCCCATCGTTCTCGACAACCCGGAGGCTGCGCGAATCCCGACGGCCTTCCTCCTCACCGTCGAGGCCGGGAAAGAGACCGACCTGTTCGACGTCTTCGCCGGCCGCGCTCGCAACCGCGGGTGGGACGTCGTCATAATGGAAGGCGGCCACAATCCCCACTGGTTCCAGCCCGAGGCCTTCGTCGATGTCCTGTTGCAGGTCGTGAACGAAGAGAACGGCCCCGATTAGCCTGCACTTCTCACCGGGTCTCGTGGCGAGGTCGCCCGGTTTCTTCAATTCGATGAAATGCCGTCTTTCGCGGCCGGACGGATGTCGTTGAACCGTAGGTCCATGTGGAACTCACGTGTGAGGAGCAGAATTTTGGCGAGACCGTCGGTCACCAGCCGTGACATGAACACCTCGCCGTCTATCCGATCGAACTCCAACCGCATCCGAAGCTCCTTGAGAGGTTTGGGCGGGTGGCGGGCCTCCATCTCCAGCCATCGAAGCTCGAGACTCTCCCCATCCCAGGCGATCATGCCCCGGGCGATGTCCTCGTCGTTTTCGTGACCGGGGGCGGGCTCGAACATCATGACCACCGTCGAACCCCGAGTTTCGGAGGCGCCAAAGCGGTAGTGGCCGGCGGTGTCACCGAACGGACTGGCGAGATCTGTGTCGTCGTCTTCGTCGCCATCGTCGTTCTGGCGGCCCCCGTCTTCACGTTCGAATTTGGCTCGTTTTTTCTCGGTGACGTCGGAGCCGTCCTCGATGAACATCAGGAGGCGCCGCCGGCTGGCCCCGTCTCCGTGGTTGACGATCTCCGCCTCGATGAGGCTCTCCTTGCGGGCCTTGCCGTTGGGTTTTTGAACCACGGTCGAGAGGATCATGCGGTAGCTGCCCACGAAGTCGTCGGTGTCGGCCAACGAGACCATGCTTTCGAGCCGGTCAGCGACCTCAGAGGGCAACCCGGTTCCAGTCGTGACGGCGGCCGAACTCAAAATTGCGATGACAAAAAGACAGCCGAATCTACGCACGAGACCTCCTCATTCCTGCAGTCACTCTCGATCTTGCAGCGACCGTGCCAGCATACGGGTCGCGCGACGGTCGCGCGAGACGCCGAATCGGTACCTCTCCGGTGCCGATGCGGGAAGAACGACGGGGCTCCCGTCGTCCGCCGCATCGCAAGGTCGCGAGGCGGGACGGGAGCCCCGAGTTGGACGGGGTGGTTACTCCTCTTCGGTCTCGAAACAGCTTTCGGTGATGGTCTGGTTACCGCTCTCCTCGATCGCCAGGATTTCGAACTTGAACTCCATTCCGGCGGCGAGAACCTCCTCAGGCACCGTCACCATCGTAGTATCCGCGGGGACGGTGACGGTGAACTTGCGGTCGGGGCCCTCCTCGTCCTCGGCCTCCACGATGACCTGGTAGCCTTCGATTTCGATGTCTGATTCACCCCAAATATCGGTTTCGACGGGATCCCACTCTATGAACGCTGAGTCCGCAAAGACGCCGGTGCTGCACTCATCCTCGTCCTCTGGTGGCGCGGGCGTGACGATCTCCGGTTCGGCCGGAATGTCGTGGGTCAGCTCCGCCGTGCCGGTGGCCCAGTTGTTATCAGTCGTCCGGGCAAGGAAGTAGTACTCCCCCTCGGGGAGCAGTTCGATCAGCGCCTGCATCCCGTCGAGATCCTCGTACTCCGGCTCCGATGTCTCCATGAACAGCTCGGTTCCGCCTCCAATATTCCTCACGCCGCCGATCGCGGTGACCTTGAGGATTCGGATCCCGTTCGGGTCATAGACCCGGGCGTTTTTCCAGCCGTCTCCGTCGAGAAAGATCTGAAAGCCAGCATCCCCGTCGGTGGCGTTGACCTCGATGATGATCGATGCGTCACCGAGTTCGATGACGTTCTTGGTTTGCTTCAACCAGGCACTCACCTCGGCCCAGGTGCCGTTGTCCAAAATGTCCTCGCTCCGTGCGTCGAGACGCAGGGGCTGGCCGGCTTCGACAGCAACTCCCAGGATCAGGACGGCCACCGCCGCCAATCCGAGCAACAGATTGCGAATGTTCCGAGTCATCTCATTCCTCCCATGGCGGCGGCGAATTGGGCCGCCGCGAAGTCCTCAGCAGTTGGTCGTAGGGTGATTCCGCGGTTTTTTCAGGGATCTCTTCGTCAAGCACCTCCTCCATTGAAAGTTTTCGGTCGCCCAGAACTCAGGCCTGTACAAACACGAGATCGATTGAATTGAAGGACAGCTGCTGGTTTTCATCTCCGCTCCATCTCTCTGTTTCGTTTCGAAGAGTGAGTGGGCGCCGGCGCGCGAAATCCTTCGCGGGGCGGTGACCGAGCAATCGTGAGTTTCGTGCTAGTGTGTTTCGAAATCTGGAGGTAAGAATGAAAAAGCCTGTGTGTGAACGACGTGTATCCCGAGTGTTGATGATCTTCGTCGTAACCCTGTTGCTGGTTTCTGGAGCCGGAGCTTTCGAGACCGGCGTCATCGTGCGCGGAGAGGATGAATCTCTGCCTGCGGGTCAAGAGGTTTTCGGAACAACCCTCAGCAAGGATGGCAGCGCGTTGGCGGGAGTGCGCATTTCGTTGTCGGGTGATGGTGTCAACCAGAAGACGGTGTCGGACGCCGATGGCGCCTTTCGCTTCACCTTGGTTCCGTCCGGCAGCTACTCCGTGGTCTTCAACATGAAGGGCGCGAAGAAGGTCAAGCGCGAGATCACCCTCTCCACCGGTGATGTGGATATGGGCAAGATAACGATGCGTTAGGATCGCACCATCTCCCTACAAAAGATCGGCGATGAGATCTGGATCGCGGATGGACCGACGGTTTCGTTTTACGGTTTCCCGTACCCCACCCGGATGGCGGTGGTGCGGCTCGAGAGTGGCGACCTCTGGGTGTGGTCACCGGTCGGTCTCAGTGACGGGCTTGCCGCCGAAGTCGAGTCTCTCGGTACTGTGCGCCATCTGGTGTCACCGAACAAGATCCACCACCTCTTTCTAGGCGAGTGGGCCGCGAGGTGGCCGGAGGCCGAGCTCTACGCATCGCCGGGTCTGGAAAAGAAACGGCCGGACCTCCACTTTGTAGCGGAGCTCGACGATCACCCACCAGCGGCGTGGGAGGGCCAGATCGACCAGGTGGTTTTTCGCGGCAGCCCGTTCATGGACGAGGTCGTTTTCTTTCACCGCGCCTCTTCCACCTGTCTGGTGTGCGACCTCGTCCAACGGCACGACCCCGCCCACCAGATAGGGTGGAAGGGCCGACTGATGCGGCTTGATGGCCTGGTGGGGGTCAATGGCAGCACGCCGCGCGAGTGGCGAGCCTCATTTATCCACCGCGCACGGGCGCGACGGGCCCTGGAGACGGCGCTGGCCTGGAACCCGGACAAGCTCGTCATCGCCCACGGCGAGTGGGCGCCGTCGAAGGGCTCAGACGTCTTGCGAAGATCGCTCTCCTGGCTCAAGCCGGCGGCCATCGATTTTCGCGATGCCGTTCCGAAGTGAAGGCTGAAGATGAGCATCACCAATGTCGACGTTCCTGTCCCGTGGCTGACCACCGAACAGATGGTCGAGGTCGACCGGGCGATGATCGAGGATTTGGGCATCGAGCTGATACAGATGATGGAGAACGCCGGCCGCGGCCTCGCGCATCTTGCCGGCGAGAGGTTTCTTGACGGCGATCCGACCGGCAAGATGGTGGCTGTGCTCGCCGGCGCCGGTGGCAACGGTGGCGGTGCCCTGGTGTGCGCCCGCCGACTCGTCGGTTGGGGAGCGGAGGTGGAGGTGGTCCTGAGCCGCCCGGATGACGCCTTCGGCCCCGTGCCGGGTCACCAACTGGCGATTCTCCGCAAGATGGGCGTGCCGTGCAGCCTTGCGGGCGCCTCGGAGGCCCCGCAGTCGGTCGATTTGGTGATCGACGGTCTCGTCGGCTACAGCCTCGGCGGAGCGCCGCGCGGCGCCACGGCCGACCTCATCCGCTGGGCGAACGATCAACCTCGCCCGATTCTGTCGCTGGATGTGCCGTCCGGAATCGATGCCGGCTCCGGGGAGGTCTTCGACCCGGCCGTTCGCGCCACAGCCACGCTCACCTTGGCGCTGCCGAAGACCGGCCTGCGGGCGCCCGCCGCCGCGGACCACGTCGGCGAGCTGTACCTTGCCGACATCGGTGTGCCGCCGTCTCTCTACGCCTCGCAGTCGCTCGGCCTGCAGGTGCCGAGCCGGCTGTTCGCAATGGGGGACATCGTGAGATTGTGAGCGCAAGAGTGCCTTTTTCGCATTGATGCACTATCGTGACCGCAGCGCTCAACACCGAAAAAGGGAAGACACATGACCGTGAATGGTGTGAATTCAGGCGAGGCGCGCCGTCGCACGCCGGTCCATCTGTGGATCGTCGGGGTGCTGGCGCTTCTTTGGAATCTGATGGGAGCTTTCGACTACCTGGCCACCCAGCTAGAGCTCGAGTCGTACATGAGCCAGTTCACCGAGGAGCAGCTGGCCTACTTCTATGGTTTCCCGGAGTGGGCGATCTCGGGTTGGGCATTCGCAGTATGGGGCGCAGTCCTGGGTTCGATCGGGCTCCTCCTGCGTCGGAAGTGGTCGGTGTGGGCGTTCGCCGTGTCGCTCGCCGGGATGGCCGTCAGCTCGATTTACACGTTGGGCATGTCGGACGGCGTCGAGATGATGGGTTTGGTCGGAGTGATCTTCACCGTCGTCATCTGGGTGATCTCGATCCTCCTGCTCGTGTATGCCTGGTCGCAGGCAAAGCGGGGTGTGCTCGTCTGAAATCCGAAGCAGGCGAATGGTGAGAACAATCAGTTAACGACGTAGCAAGGCCAGGGCCTCGATCTGGCGGGTCTGGGGCATCATGTCGATGGGCTGGACCGAGACCAGCTTGAAACCGCCGCCGATGAGCTCCGCCAAATCGCGGGCGAGGGTGGTGGGATTACAGGAGAGATAGGCCACGGATCGCGCCGTTGACGTGATGATCGCCCCGAGCGCCCGCGAATCGGCGCCAACACCGGAGGGATTGAGAATCACGGCCTGGAGTTTCTCCGACCGCAGGCGGCGGAGCGTGCGGTGAATCGGATTGGCGAGGATCTCGACGTTGTCCACCCGACCCGCCGTGATCGATGCTCGGGCGTCGGCCACCGAGCTCCGGACTCCCTCCACGCAGAGGATGCGCCGGAAGTCCCGGCGCAGAGCGAGACCGTGGGTCCCGACCCCGGCGTAGAGGTCGAGGAGGAGATTGCCACCACCGAAGAACTCCGCCATCCGGGAGTGGATCTCGGGCAGGAGGCCGAGGTTGACCTGGAAGAAGGACCCGGGGGAGACCCGCAGCGACAGACCCGCCGAGTCGACATAGACCTCGCGCTCACCCGCGGCGGGGTCGATGCGCCCCTTGATGACCTGGGACCCGCCCCTGGGGTTGAGGTTGACGCCGATGCCCCTGATGTGGGGGCAGGCATCGGTGATGGCCTCGATGGGGAGCTTGGGCAGGGTTTCGGATTTGACGACCAGGGTCAGGTGCTGCCGTGTCGGGTCGCTGCCACACCGAAGATCGATGTGGCGCAGCACGAAGGGGAAACGGACGGACGAGTTCAACAAACTGCGCAGGCGGTCGGTGGTTTCGAGCAGCTCCGGAACGAGCACCCCGCAGTGGGGTGCATCCACCACCTCGCGGCTGCCGCGCTGAAAGTAACCGAGCGTGGACCGCCGGTCGCGGTCGGTGGAAACCGTCATCTTGGCGCGATTTCGGTAACCCTCTATCTGTGGCGACGGCAGGGTCGGAAGGATTTTGCGACGGTCGGGGCGCCCCTTCTCATCGAGCGCATCCATCAACCAGCGCCGTTTGCTCTCGAGCTGCGCCCGATAGGGTTGGCGCAACAACGAACAGGCGCCGCACTCAACGCGGTGGGGGCAGTCAACGATTTGGTCGGGGATAGCGGTCATTGTCACCTCGACAAGTAGAGATCTGCGCCGGGTCCAAGAGGCACGCCCAGCAGGAGCCAGATCACCAGCAGCGCCATCCACCCCACCAGAAACGCAATCGAATACGGAAGCATGGTGGCGATCACCGTTCCGATGCCGGCCTTCGGGTCGTAGCGTTGCACAAAGGCCACGATCAGAGCGAAGAAGGACATCATCGGAGAGATGAGATTGGTCGCACTGTCGCCGATGCGGAAGACGCCCTGCACCAGCTCCGGCGAGTATCCCAGCAGCATGAACATCGGGATGAACACCGGCGCCATAAAGGCCCACTGGGCCGACGCGCTGCCCACGCAGATGTTGATGACCGCCGCCAGGAGGACGAAGCACAACATCAACGGTATTGGACCCAGC